>DUIL01000057.1 GCA_013330385.1 Candidatus Thalassarchaeaceae archaeon | reverse complement strand
GTCCTTGATATTGCCAAGCGAGGACTCGTATCTTCTGGAACATGACAACCACCCCAAACCGCTAATTCTACGGGAGTATGGTCATTCAATGCCTTGGTTAACATTGAGGCCTCAACATTAGAGCCCATTCCATCTGGAAGTTTTATGGTTGCCAAATTCATTCTAACGTTGACTCCAGCATCGGTTCTACTAGATATTTCCAAACAACCTTCAGACCACCATTTTAGGCGTCTCAAAGCATGGATTAACTCACCTTGGACGGTTCTCACATCATTCTGAACCTGAGAACCGTGGAAGGAGTCTCCATGATAACCAAAGGCGACCATGAAGAGGTCGCTAGACAATTCAATCCCCTCTCATTCTTCGAAAGCGAGGTACTCTACTGCCTCTTCGACAGAACTGAATCCCAGTCCAAGAAGAGCAAAGGTTACTGCCTCCTTGATGTACTCCCGAGCGATGGGTGCGCTACGATCAAAATTGGTCTTCAAATCAATGGCATCAATAAGCCCTCGAGCTGCCTCATACAAATGGAATGAAACATCTACTTCATCAGATGCCTTACCAATTTCAACCAATTTGTGCAATTGACGAACAGCCATTGGAATTCTATCAAACTCGACCAAAGCGTTGGCGTATGCTGCATTGTAATCCGCATTATCAGGTGCTAAGCCTGCTGCTTTACGGAAATATGCTGCAATCTGTCCCTCATTTATTCGGTCATTTCCCTTTTCATCGAGATTACCATTCTCTTGAATATCGAATAGAGCGGCCTCGGCCCAACCATGATATCCAGCAGGGTCATCTCGATTTGCTGCAATGTATTGGTCAAATACGTTCATTGCACCCATATAATCACCAACTGTGATTAGTTGAGCGGCCTCAATAATTACATCCTCTTGACTCATTGTGTTTCCTCGGGTCACTGCTCGGGAGAAGGTTAGTTATGAACGGTGCGGCCTAATCACCCGCGTTTTTAGAAAAATTATGAATCAGTTTAGAATGCCCCAAGCGTGTTCGGCATTACCCCGCATCCACTCATAATCTTCTGCGGTTCTCAGACCATGTTCATCAAGAATTGCTATTTTTTCTACCTCTAGAGGATATTCGTTGTAGGTAAGATGACTGACAAAACCGGCTCGAGTAGGTTGATCGAAAGTCCATCTAGCACGATTGGTCGCTCTAACATGTATCGAAATCTGAGTTCGGCCATTCCAAACTTTGATTTTGAAGCGGGGTAGGATATTTCCTCTTTCATCACGCAACGCATCGTCGCCTTCTTGCTTCTCTAACTCGACTTCGCAGCGTTTGAAATTCTCAGTTCGACCCCTCAACCTATCATGAAATATACCAGCACCTGCATTCGACCAGCGGAAGAAATCGCGCAGAGACCAAGGGTCATCATCCTTCATAGTGAATGATGGTGAAATGTGAGGCATAAACCAATCAAGATATGAGCCATCATCAAAATGTAGCATCCCCCAAAACCAAGGAAAACTAGGGGCTTGAACCCCTACTTTCTGTATGTAAGCAGATCCTTCAATAGTTTCACCGTCAATCTCTATTACCGCTTTGGTGCCATGAACTCTTAGAATATCATAACCCATATCTAGACCAAATACATTATTTTTGTATGTAGCAGTGCTAGGTCTATCCCACCAAGGAGTCATCTCAAGTTTGAAATCCTTTGGAGCACCCTCAGCAACCATTGCTGGGTCACTAACTAAATTAAGCCAGAATGAATCATTATTTGGACGTAGGCCAAATGACAAGTCCTCATTAGAAAGCGGCACCACAGCACCGCCACCCTGCCCTTTTCCAACCGACTCAGAGGGCCAAAGAGGATGTTTGTCGTCTATTGAAATCATTCTGCATTCCTTAATGATAAGAGGCTCATACATTTTCTCACCGTCGTACCACCATCCACAAACCATTCCTTGCATTAAATTTCCACGATCTTCGTCGACATTCATTCGTCCATTAGGAATCCACCAATGTCCACTTACCCGTATAGCTGGAGTCTCTTTAGAAGACCACAATACCATTAGTTGTTTAGAGCGCCCAGGATTTTTAGGATCTGGAAGTAGAACAAGTACCCACCACCAGTACCACGATAAGCGGGATAAAGGAGGCATTAGGTCAAAACGCCAAAAATTACTCAAATCACCTTGAAAACGCTGCATTGTATTTCCACTACCAATATTCACATTATCTCTCGGCGCTTGAAGATAGATTGAGCCATGAATATCATAAACACTGTGATTAAAGTAAGTACAACAATAGAAAGAATCCCTGAAACATACGGATTTTCAGTACCTAAAGTATGTAGAGGAGGATTCCAGAATATATCAATTCCCGAATCTAATCCAAATGCTTCTGACATAAGATGCATGGTCATTGTATCTGGCCAAATAATCAAAACCAACGAATCAACTAATTGTAGAGTCCAATGAGAAATCGAAAGGACAGGTAGGGTATCCCAACCAAATAGAGTTCCTACAGCCATCATGAACTCATACATACCAATGACTAGAGCAATGTAGACTCCATATTTTGGAGAAATAAGACCCAAGGTGTTGAAAACGGCACCATACGCAGTGAGAGCTAAAATCGTGGCTAATCCTATCCCTAACCAAACCAAAATATCTCGGAATCTAATTATGGAGTCACCGGGGCCCAATATGGAGGTAAATATCCCCATTATTATCGACATAATTAGAATAAAACTCCCTGCTATCAAGAGATATCCGAGGATTCTGTAAACAATAAATTCACCTCTATGGATTGGTTTCGAAAGTAAATAATGGAGGGTTCCGTTTTCAGTTTCATCACGAACTAGCCCTAGTGCTAGGAATAGAGGAAGGAAAATTGAAAGAATCATAACAAAAGCAATTTTACCAACTGCAACAATAAAACCTCTGTGATTTGCTTCCCCAGATAGTTTCACATCATCTGGATCCTCATCGACATTTTCATCGGCCCAAATATCGATGATTGTCTCGCCATCTGAACCGACAACCCAAATTACATCACAGTTTATTCCATTTCTATTGTCATCTTTTTCAAACCAAAAATCAGGTTCTAGCCAAGCCTCACGAGTGCAATCGCCATCATCATCAAATCCTTGAGAAGATAGGAAATTTCCATCCCAATCAATATCGTCTTCATCAATATAATCGGATGCGGGGTCGGGTTCAACGTAGAATTGAGCAGTAATGTGCCCCCAATCTGCTGAATAATCATCTAGAACTCTTAGCGTACCTTCACCGCGGAAATTCAGACCCATCATGGCAATGTCACCATCCTCATACTCACATGCAGACCCCCAACGAAGCCACCAATCATCTCCAAATTCTCCATTAGAATCACAATCCTCTAAATCTTCAAAATCAATTTCGTAATCCCAAGGAGAATACTTGTATTCATTATCAATCCAGAGAGGAGAGAATACTCCGACTACATTTAGCCAAGTGTGATTCCCCGAATGGCTCCTAACCGAATCTTCCCAACCTATACTACCGTCTTCTACATAGTAACCGGAACCTGGAAATTCTAGCGCATTCCAATCATCAGTACCATATTTCCGTTCTTGACCAAGAGGGTATCCATCACCATCCCAATCTTCAGAATCACCATCATTGTCAATAGGTTTGAAACCATCTCTAACCGCATCAACATAAAAAGCTAGAAGCATCAAAATTAGTAGAGTTCCTACACCAAGAACTACCCATGTTGAAAGTCTATGACGAAGTTGACGTACCGTTAGTTCCGTTATTGCTCCAGCCTTCCTATCAAGACGTGTCCATACATTCTCAGACAAGCCTCGCCCTTGTGCATCCATCAATTGTCACCTCCTACAAGATACTCTAATAGAGATTCCAAGTTATCATCAGGATTCTCTATTGATTCGATTTTTATTTCTGAATTGACAATGACACGAGGGAGTACAGAGTGTGCTGCAGAAAGATCATTCGTAAGAATCTCTAATGCATTGGCTTCAGAAAATCTGACACCGTAAACTGGTTCTTCTACAATGAAGGATGAGGCTAATTCCCTAGGGTTTTCGGTTCGAATGAGAATTCTATGTGGGTGTTTGTCTAGAAGATCTCGAATGGCGTGTAAATTACCCAGTGCTAGAAGTCGTCCGTTGTGTAATATGACTATCTGCTCAGTTATTCGCTCAATCTCATCTAGAATATGACTAGAAACTAGAACGGTTTTTCCTTGTTTCCCAAGATCACGAATAACACTCATAATGCTCGTACGCGCAATTGGGTCACAACCATGGAGAGGTTCGTCAAGAATGATTAAGTCAGGATCATGAACTAATGCATGTGCAATCTTGACGCGTTGTCTCATGCCTTTGCTATATTTTCCAATTTCTTTGTGTTGAACATCAGATAAACCAACGAATCCCAGTACGTGCTCGGCCCGAGCACTAGCCTCTTCTCGAGTCATCCCATGAAGTCGAGCGAGGGTCGATACGAAATCATGACCAGTCATCCAATCATACAATTTTTCAGTCTCAGAAACGTATCCAACTCTCCGATAAGGGGCTGTACTTTCCCAAGGGTCAATACCGAATAGTCGAACTGAACCAGAACTAGGTTTCAATCGTCCCATTAGCAGTTTGAATAGTGTTGATTTCCCAGCACCGTTAGGGCCGAGGATTCCTGTAACTCCACCCTCAATAGCGAGTGAAACATCGTTGAGACCAATTACGTTCCCGTACCATTTAGAACATTTATCGATGACTACCGCAGGAGTATTTGTGCTCATTCACGTGTCACCTCCAAACTACTAACTCTGTTAACTAAAACACCTATTGATGCTGCATTGTAAACTAAAACTGAAACTATGGAAAACGCAAGAGAATGAGAATAATTAGGTGGTATACCAACTAACCATTGACCAATATGAGCCAATGAATCATATGGACTCAAGATGTACATTATCGAGGTTTCAAACACGAGTTCGACGAGCAGAGCTGTAAGTTTGGTTCCAAAGATAATCGCAAGGAAAGATATCGCTGCAAAGAATCTACTCTGACTGATACTTGAAAGTGCCATACCAATAGAGGTGTAAGTAATAACTAGTAGAATTCCCGCTACAAGTCCTCCAAGGAACATGGGTAATGTGTCGAGAAGGAATGCCCATCCTTCTCCTCGGAAAACAATTGATGTAGAGTAATACAACACATAGGAGAATACTATGACGAAAGTGAGAACGAAAGCAGCACTAAGGTACTTCATCAAAGTATAATCAGTTCGAGTAACCGGCCTTGAGAAGTAAATGGCACTAGTTCCATTCTTTCGGTCATCGGAAATCATCCCCCCTACGACGAGAGCGGTTAGTAGAGGCCACATGCATAAATTACGCGGGAAGTATCCCAATACCTGACCCCACAAGTTATACCTATTCACACCCCACATTCTAGTTAGGAAATCTGCTGTTGAGTCGGGTAATGTAGAAGAAAGAAAAATCATCGCTATGGGAGTTAAAGAAGATAGTAAAATCACCAATATTGTTAATCGGACGAAGGGATGATAATACCTGTGTCCTTTAGATGAAAATAACCCGTATACATGATGACGGAATATCGCATAATTACGAATCCATCGGGGCCCCAACGTACCATTCCAGGGGCGGTAGACTTGTTCAAAAACAACACCAAGACTAGCACGTTGAGCCACGACAGCCTGAGCATCATCATCACCATCACCAGCCCCATAGGCCACTTCCATTCTGGTTTGACCCGAAGTTAAGTCAATGTCTTCGGAATCAGGAGAGGGGTCGGAAGGAAATTCAGGCATATTTTTCACCTCCTGTATGTGCTTCAGTCATCAAATCAGATGTCCCCTTGACTTGAGCACCCAACTTATCCATGATTAACAAAAATATATCCTCGAGATCTGGTTCATACTCACGTAATTCCCTAACCTGCACATCGCAATTAACGGCAGCCTTGAGAATCACACCAATGGTGTTCTCATCATCAATAGTGACGCGCATTACTCGGCCTAGTCTACGAACTCTCAACCCTGCATCTAGAAGGCTGTCCTCCATTTTGCTTGCTCCGCCCCAAATGACTACCTCTACCTCGCGTTCAACCTGTTGTGCTAACTCTTCTATAGAACGCTGAATGACTACCTTTCCCTTATGCATCATAACTATTCTATCACATACCTCTTGGACATCATCCA
>DUIL01000155.1 GCA_013330385.1 Candidatus Thalassarchaeaceae archaeon | reverse complement strand
CGAATCAGGATTGACCGTGTCTCGGGTTGACCCTTTATTCGCAGGACTGCGCGAGAATGTAGCACCACTTGTCAAAGCGGTTGTTGAACGCGGGCAGCGCCCTGATATGAGATTCGTTGAGAACAACGCTTGGAAGCAACCAGGACAAGAAGCACTATCTCAAGCAGTCTCAGAATGCATTGGATTTGACTTTGAGGCAGGCAGGCGTGATGCATCTACACACCCATTCTGTGGTGGACCAAATCCAGATGATGTTCGCTGGACTACTCGCTATAACGAATCAGACCCTTTTGGCTCACTCTATGGCTCAATGCATGAGACTGGTCACGGATTATACGAACAAGGACGACCTCGAAATCTCGATTTCCAACCTGCTGGACACGCCAATGGACTAGGTGTTCATGAAAGTCAGAGTCGATTATGGGAGAATCAAGTTGGACGTAGTCAAGAATTCTGTGAATGGGTATTGCCATTATGGCAGGAAAGCTTCCCTGATAACATGCAAGGAGTGACTGCAGAGGACCTTTGGCGCGCAGTGAACCTCGTTGAACCGAGTTTGATTAGAGTTGAGGCGGATGAAGCAACTTACAATCTCCATATTATGATTAGGTACGAAGTTGAAAAGAGACTTATTGGTGGAGATATTGAAGTTGATGATCTACCGGATGTATGGGATGATATGTACGAAGAATTCCTTGGAATTCGTGCACCAAATCGGACATTAGGAGTTCTGCAAGATGTACACTGGTCAATGGGTGCCTTCGGATACTTCCCCACATATACTCTAGGTAATCTCTACTCAGCACAACTACTAGCCAAGGCTCGTGAGGACCTTCCTGACCACGATGAACAGATTAGAAGAGGAGAATTTGAACCACTACTCGCATGGATGCGTGAGAATGTACACAAGCGAGGAAGTATCCTAGAACCAGCGGCTTTGATTGAAGAAGCAACAGGCTCACCGCCTTCACCGGATGCATTTGTTGAGTATCTTCGAGATAAGGTCGAACGCCTCTATGGTGTGACTGCTTAAGCGGGTAACTCGATATCCACGCACCCATAGGGGTTGGCGTGTCTGGTCACTCGCTGGAGAATCTTGCCTCTTTCGTTCGTGATTTAGACAGCGCCTGTTCGGCACTGATGATTGAAGGAAAAAATCTCTTTGCAGGATCACACGAGGGGGTTTTGAGATGTTGGGATTCCGCAACGGGAGACCTACGCTGGAGCGTTGAGGTTGCAGGCCCAATTTCCGGTTTTGCTGTAGACAATAACCGGGTCTATACTACAGCTTCCGATTCACTGCACGCAATTGACATGAGTTCTGGTGAATTACTCTGGAGTCGTGAATTAGAAGGGGGCAGTGATTACGTAAAGGCCTCGAATGGTTTTGTTTGGGCAACTTCATCTGTTTACGAATTAGAAGTGGCCGACTTCATTGAGGCAACAATATGGAGATTCAACGAAAACGGAGATGAATTAGAACGTTGGATTATCACCGAGCGTCCTTGGTATTTTGATTTACACAAAGATGGTGGAGCTCTTCTTGGATTAGGAAGACCACGTTGTGGTTATCTGAAGATTCAGCCTGGTGAAAAGCCGAGTCATCATCAACTACAGACAGAAAGTCCGGTTACATCGGGCTGCAGAAGTTCGGAAGATTGTTTCTTACTAGGGCATGCTGATGGCACAATTAGTTCAATTGGTTCTGATATTTTGAGTGATAGTGACTCTAATTCATTGGTAACAGATATTGCGAGCTTGGATTTGGAATTGATATCCGGACATGATGATGGAAGCATTCGTATGAATGGAACTCAGCATCAGATATTGGGTTCTATCGATTCTGTAACATTATTGGATAAAGATGGATGGGCTTCGTCCTGGAACGGATCTGATACACAAATTACAATCCTAGGAGATACTACAAATACAATTTCTCACAATGCACGAATTCGGCAAATGCACTCTAGTGATGAACGATTAGTCATTGGTGACGAACTTGGAAGATTATTTTTCCTTGAAGCAGAAATTGTCAAGCGCAGACGAAGTGAAATTGGCGAATTAGATGATGATGAGAACAAAAACTCCGAAATTAGAGCCCGTTTGAGGATGTTAAGAAATAGATGAAAGCAGTGCCTGGCTGCACTAGAAATTAACATCTACAGACCCCTATTTCCGGTCCACAGTGCCTCATTTGGCGAAAGGTTTATCACCTCCCGCCGCTCAGACCAAAGTTGCCGCTTCTCTGGAGTGGTGTGGGGGCGCTTCGGCGCAACCCGCGGGCCACAGAAACCGAGCCGCGAATGAGCGGCGGCGGAACCCGAGATTCGGAAGAAGATCGGGGAAGAGTCGGAACGCCATGTGGGCGGGAAGACGACGGGAGAACCGAAGAGGACAATAGTGGAGAGAACTGGAGAGAACTGGACGAAAGAAAGGGGAAGGAAGGGGAAGGAAACTGGAGGAAACGGAGGAGGAAGCTGAGGAAAAGCGAAACCGAACCGGCAACGGGGAAAACCAAAACCGAGGCAGAGGAACTATCCCGATGAGATACGCGTGGAAAGGGGAGGAGAACAAACCTAGAAGCGGCGTGGACAACAAAGTGGAGAGACCGACGGGAACCTGACGCAAGGAAGGGGAAGAACGGGAAGGAAGCGGAGAAGGTACACGAGTGAACAAGAGCGGAGAGATCCGTGGAGGAAGCTGTATCGGACCATGGAAAGAACTGGACGAAAGAAAGGGGAAAGAAATGGTGAACGCGAAAGGGTGAAGAAATTCCCCTAGAGAAGAAGATGAGTGAAGTGGAGAGAACTGGACGAAAGAAAGGGGAAGGAAGCGGAACGCGACGAAGGGGCACTAGTTGTTCCTGAGGAGTCTACCCGGGGAAAAAACTGCCTTCGGGCAGGGAAAGAACCGGACCCTGCGGAGTTAGCAGGGGGGGATGCTCCCCCATGTGCAGAACCCCCTGCTGCTCCCACCTTGTACCGTTAGTACGGCTGAGCCCTTTTACAACCCGTTATCAATCATTGCGGATGATTTCTCTCTGCTTGAATTGTTTTCATTACTAATTATTAGAATTCAATTCTTAGGTCCAATCATTTCAGACGGTCTGACCCATTGGTCAAATTGATCATTTGTCAGAAGGCCTAGCTTTAGTGAAGATTCGCGAAGTGTCAATCCATTCGTGTGTGCATGTTTTGCTATTTTTGCTGCATTATCATATCCAATGTGATTATTTAGTGCTGTAACAAGCATCAGGCTGTTCTCTAAATGAGATTGTATTGTATCTTCATTGGCTCTCAATCCCACTACACATTTTTCTGTAAATGATTTACAGCTATCGGAAATTAATTCTATGCTGTGTAGAAGATTGTGTATCATCATAGGTTTGTACACATTTAGTTCAAAATTACCTTGACTGCCTCCTATAGTAATTGCAGTGTGGTTTCCAATTACTTGGCAACATACCATGGTCATAGCCTCTGCTTGTGTTGGATTCACCTTTCCTGGCATGATACTTGATCCAGGTTCATTGGCTGGTAGCGACAATTCCCCAAATCCACAACGCGGCCCTGAGCCCATCCAACGTATGTCATTGGCTATTTTCATTAGGCTTGCAGCAAGCGTATTCAAAGCACCAGACGCTGCTACTATCGCATCATGGGCCGCAAGTTGAGCAAATTTATTCTCCGCTGAAATAAAGGGAAGGCCTGTCTTTGTTGCGATGCGTTCTGCAACCTTTTCTGAAAATTCATAGTGAGTATTGAGACCTGTTCCTACTGCAGTTCCACCCAATGCTAATTCGAGAAGGTCATCATATGCTGCCTCTATGCGACGAATATCGGCATCTAACATGGAGACGTAGCCACTGAATTCCTGATCTAGAGTGAGAGGGACTGCATCCATCAAATGAGTGCGTCCAATTTTGACTATCCCCTCAAATTCATTGACCTTTTCTGCAAGTGCACCGTGCAATAGTCGTACAGACGGTAGAAGGCGGTGATGTACTTCTTCGGCTGCCGCTATATGCATAGCTGTAGGGAATGTATCGTTGCTAGATTGGCCTCTGTTAACATGATCATTAGGGTGAACGGGAGATTTACTTCCCAACTCTCCTCCAGCCATCTCAATCGAGCGGTTGGCTATTACCTCGTTCGAGTTCATGTTTGTTTGTGTCCCAGAACCGGTTTGCCATATTCTCAAAGGAAAATGATCATTCAAAGATCCTGAAATGACTTCGTCACAAGCGGAATGAATCAGTGCTCCAATCTGGGGGTCTAATTGTCCTAATTCGACATTAGTTTCTGATGATGCTTGCTTGAGTATTCCAAAAGCACGAATTATCGAAGAAGGCATTGTGTCATTTCCAATATCGAAGTTGATTAGGGAACGTGCAGTTTGACAACCATAATACCTATCAGAAGGGACTTCAAGTTCCCCCATTGAATCAGTTTCAATTCTTACAGCACCACTTTCAGCGTTTGCTGAACGAAGAGTTGAGGGGGCCTCTAGATGATGTGGTGTGGTGCTGGATTCAAGACCATTTTGAATCATTTTGGATATAGTTGCAGAACGCCCCTCCGCTTTGCCCTTACCTACCCTCCTATCCAACTTCTTTGCTAGTTCTTCGGGTATACTGATGCTGATGATGCGGCGATCGCCGGCACGATGTTTGACCATGATTGGGGGGTTAATTACTTAATAATAAAACTTCTTACTTGAGGAGCAGTGCGCCGTATATTGATTTCATTATAGAATCGTGTTGAAGATTGAGCTTCAAATTCTCTCTATTTTTATTATCTTCTGAGGGTCATATGGACGGTCGCCTGGCTTCGTGTCGCAATTTTCTATCTTGTACACATATTCCATACCCTCAATGACCTCACCAAATACGGCATGATTGCCATCTAGCCAAGGAGTAGGGACGGTGGTGAGGAAAAATTGCGAACCACCTGTATTAGGTCCGGCATTGGCCATTGAGAAAAGCCCGGGTTTGTTGTGTTGCTTAGCCAAGGCTGAACGCTCGCAAGGGATTTTCCAACCCGGGCCTCCCGTTCCGGCCCTACCATTCTGGGGATCTCGAGAATGAGGGCAGCCGCCTTGAATCATGAAATCCTTGATGACTCTGTGAAAATGGAGGCCGTTGTAGAATCCCTCATCAACGAGCTTGAGGAAGTTTCCAGCCGTCTCAGGACAGTCCTTCGTATACAGTCCAATTACTATCTCTCCGGCACTAGTTGTCATCTTGACATCAGTCCGCTCCGGTTCTTCATTCGAGTTTTCATCCCACCAACTCTCCTTGTCATCCTTTGAATAGGGTGTCATATCACTGGGGGACTGCCACAAGCACAAGAGCATATGCTTGCAAGTTTATGCAACCATTGAACCGGGTTGCACCCCTTCTGGTAGTTCTAGAAGCCTCACTGTGCCGTCGGAATCAAGTGCACCTAAAACGAGGAATTGTGATATGAAACCTGTCGGGAGAGTTTTGTCACCGAGATTAATGGCTCCGACTACAGTACGACCGACTAAATCCGCTCTAGAATAATTGGTAATCTGGGCAGAACTCCACAACCTACCAATTACTGGGCCAAAATCAACTTCGATTTTGTAAGATGGCTTTCGCATCTCGGGAAATTCTTCAACTTTTAGGACAATTCCCGTTCGCAAATCCAATTCGAAATATGCTGCTGCACCGACATATTCCTTTCTCTCCAGTTTCTCTGGATGATATGGTTCGCTAGAGTCGATGATATGTTGACTCATTCATTCACCCGTAACATCAGAGCGCAGAATTAGTGGGAGAAGTGTGACTCCTGCAGCATCAAATGCATCTAACCCACCTTCCTCTCTATCAAGAATTGTGATACAGGCAACTACTTCACAGCCAATAGCAGTCAATCGATTGGCGGCCTTCAATGCAGAGCCACCAGTGGTAGTTACATCTTCCAAAAGCACCACTCGGTCCCCTTCATTTAGCGTTGAGCCTTCGATTCCAGGTGGGTTGCCTGTTTTCCTCCCACCCCTTCCTTTCGCCTCTTTCCGAACCATGAATCCGCGTAAATTAGAGCCTCTGGGTGCCTTTGCGATGGCAATACCAGCTAGGGGGACTGCGCCCAACTCTAAACCACCAACCGCATCGATATTCCCTAAATTTTCTATTTTTGAATGAAGTAAGACACCGATTAGATGGGCACCTTCTGGATCCATCATGACTGGTTTCATGTCAAAGAAATGAGGGCTTTGACGTCCACTTGCAAGTGTGAACAACTCGTCAGGAGAGTGCAGGTAAGCTAGGTCTCGTACACAATCTATGAGCCGGTCGCGGGCTTCTTCAACTGTAGTAGACATGTCTCCCTTCAATGCGGGCTAACAGGAGTGGAATGAAGGTTCGCACTGTTGGTTATTGATTAGCGGGTCTTTGACCCGCTTGAGTATGAAGGTTCTTGGACGGTCTCGTGCGGTCGTCGAATGTTCAGCAGCGGAGCGTATGGGAGATGGCGAGTGAGAGAGCGGTGAATGTTGTAGTCGATGAGGAACGGCTCACTGCTGAAATGAATGCTTACCACGAATGGTTAGAGACGCGAACTGAAGAAGTTTACAAGGTCGCTGGAGAAGCTCGAGCAAAGGGTTTTGACTTCTCGGATTCAGTAGAAATTCCACGAGCCGCTGATTTAGCTAGTAGGACTGAAAAACTACTGGAGGATTATCTCAAACCGGCTCCTGACCAAGAACCTCTTGCAATACAAGATGATCTTCGTAAATTATTGGCTAGAGTAGATAGGGAGACCGCATCAATCCAAATTGCTGTTGATGTAGCAAAGAAGATGCATGCATTAACTGCAGATGTCAAGAAATCGATTGATACTGGTTTGCGTGTAGGTCTAGCGGTACTTACAGAGGCGGTTCTAGTCGCACCCTTAGAAGGAATTGGGGATGTGAAAATACTGAACAATGAAGATGGAACTGAGTTTCTCTCTATCGAATTTTGTGGGCCGATACGTGCCGCCGGGGGAACCGCACAGGCACTAGGTGTACTAATCGGAGATATGGTGAGAAGAGAATTGGGGCTCAATCGATACATTCCTTCAACACCTGAAGTTGAGCGGGTGAAAGAGGAATTTGGTCTGTATAGAGCGGGGCTACAATACAAACCACCACCTGAAGAAATTGAAATTATTGTCCGAGCTTGTCCTGTAATGATTAATG
>DUIL01000048.1 GCA_013330385.1 Candidatus Thalassarchaeaceae archaeon | reverse complement strand
TCATGTTAGTGCTCACTGTTATTCTGAAAGAGGATTGTTGGCTATTGATGTGTTCACTTGTGGCGAAAATGATCCATCAGTTGTTGCCGATACAATTCATTCCGAACTAGTAAGTAATATTGAGGGATTAGTCCTTCAGCGTCGAGATAAGGTGGAGCGATTCCTACAAGGGTGATTTGATGTCGATACGAGATTTCATTCAGCGTCACTATCGTCATTTCAACGCTGGCGCTTTAGCTGATTGTGCTGAGTCGCTGAATGAGTTCATTGGTTCAGGTGGGAGACTAATGGTTACTCTAGCCGGGGCTATGTCAACAGCTGAGATTGGTCGCTCTCTTGCGCCTGCTATCAGGGCACAGAAGGTCCACGCAATATGCTGCACTGGGGCCAATCTTGAGGAGGATTTGTTTCATTTAGTTGCAGCCTCACATTATGAAAAAATTAGTGATTGGCGTAATCTTTCTGCGAGTGATGATGCTAAACTAAAGGAAAGAGGATTGAACAGAGTAACTGATGTTGCTATACCAGAAGAAGAGGCTATTCGCTATATTGAGGGAGCTTTGCTGCAACTATGGAAAGATGCAGAAGCGGTTGGAGATAGGAGGTTTCCGCATGAGTATCTCTACGATCTTCTGCTCCATGGAGAAATTGAATTTGATGCAGACCCAAATGATTCTTGGTTGATGGCAGCAGCCGATGCTAACTTGCCTATATTCTGCCCGGGATGGGAGGATTCTACCTTAGGGAATATCCTAACCGCTCGTGTTATTGACTGTACAATATTGAATCCTGATATTGTCAAAGGAGGCCTACATGCGATGCATGCTTTGGCTGACTGGTATCGTGAAGATGATTCGCCCACAGGAATCCTGCAAGTTGGAGGAGGTATCTCTGGAGATTTTGCTATCAGCGTTGTTCCTATGCTTCGTCAAGATGTTGGACAGGATGTTGCTCTCTGGTCTTGGTTCGCACAGATTTCAGAATCTCGACCATCTTATGGCGGCTACTCAGGAGCGCCGCCTAATGAAAAAATTAGTTGGGAAAAGCTCGATGTAGATACGCCGAAGTTTGTCATCGAATCTGATGCCACAATTGTGCTACCACTACTACTATCAAGCCTTGAATAGTAGTTAGAATACGTTGGCATAATCGCTGCATTGCTCGCTTATTCTAAGCAATTGGTTATACTTTGAGGTGCGATCTGAACGCGCTGGAGCACCCGTCTTGATTTGTCCGGCATTTGTTCCTACGGAAATATCTGAAATTATTGAGTCTGCAGTCTCGCCCGAACGATGGCTGATGATTGTTCCAAAGCCAGCGTCCTTAGCCATCTGGATAACCTGAAGAGTTTCAGTTACAGTTCCGATTTGATTCAGTTTGATGAGGATTGCATTCGAAGCCCCCTCCTCAATTCCCTTGGCAAAACGCTCTGGGTTTGTGACATAGAGATCGTCACCCACAATCTGCACCCTGTGGCTCTCGCGAGAAGTGAACTCAATCCAAGAATCCCAATCATCCTCGCCGAATGGGTCCTCGATCGATACGATTGGATAATCATCGAGCCAACTTGAGTATAATTGACCTAATTCAGAACCTGACAAAACCCTTCCATCAATATGGTAGCCATCTGAATGACAAAATTCCTGTGAAGCCACATCTAGTGCTATCGATACCTGTGTTCCTGGTTCATATCCCGCTGCTGAAATCGCATTTACTACGTATCGAAGACCTTCTTCATTACGTGGAAGATTAGGTGCAAAGCCTCCTTCGTCACCAACTCCGCCTAACAAACCTGCATCTTTCAGAACCTTGCGTAGAGCGTGGTAAATCTCAACTCCAGCGCACAAGGCTTCGGGAAATGTGTCAAATCCATGAGGGACAATCATGAATTCTTGGACATCAACATTCGAGTTTGCATGCGCTCCTCCATTGAGGATATTCATGAGAGGAACTGGTAGAGATGTTGTTCCCGAAGAAAGATGTTGCCAAATCTCACCATCTCCAACCGTTGCACGAAGACAAGCCATGGACACACCAAGAATCGCATTGGCGCCCAAGGAACCTTTGTTTGGTGTTCCATCAAGAGAAATCATTGCTTCGTCGATTGCTTGTTGGTTGCTAGCATCCATGCCAACTATTGCGGATGCTATCGGGCCATTGACATTCGCAACTGCTTGCTCAACTCCTTTACCAGCCCATGCTAAGCCGCCATCACGCAATTCTACGGCTTCATGGCGACCCGTACTAGCACCAGAGGGTACTGCTGCTCGACCCATGAATCCGCCCGCAGTATGGCAATCAACTTCGACTGTTGGGTTGCCGCGAGAATCCAAAATCATTCGAGCATGGACGCGCGTGATGCGAGTTCCCATTGAATGTCCGACTAGCGGGGGCCTTCTGAATATAGCGCAAACAAACCATCACGTGTTTAACCACGATAACCAGCGAGCTACAGCACCTTGAACAGCAGGAACTTCTATCTCAGAACGACAGGATTTCTCCCAAGCTAATTGTTCACCACTGGGGGTAATCGAAAATAATTCAGCCCGAAGCAAGATTCCGTCTGGAGCATCACATTTGGTTCGGTTATCATCAACAAAACAATGCAGAAGATGTTTGGGGTAATGGTGCATACTTCCTGACTCGGGGCAGCAGAGCATTACGCTTCTCTCAAGGAATAGGAGTGAGGACCCTGATGATTCATCGACCTCATGATCTACTATCTTTGTACCAGAGAGCACCGATGCCACATCGACATTGTACCATTGTGTTTGATCGGGGGATATAGAAAGACGGGAAACATCGTCTAGGTACTGTTGTACCTTGAGCTGCGTGTAGGCCTCATCCCCCCTCATCGGTATCTATGAAATCGGCGTCTCATTTTAATGCAACTTTGAAATTAATGAGGGTTTTTCGCCGGATTCCGGTAATTAGAGAAGGATAATAACGTGATTTTAAGCACCAAACATACAAAAAGGGTTCTAAAATCGGAACGAAATATGGCATCGGTAGACTCCCTTGATAGGTCCATTCTGACAGTACTTCGAGAAGCGGCAAGATCACCTTTTGTTGATATCGCCAAGAAGGTAGGAGTTACTGAAAGAACTGTAAGAACCCGCATGAAGAAAATGGAAGAAGATGGTATTATTCGTGGTTATACAATTCGTGAAACGGGTATAGGACTGACTGCTCTTGTCCGCATCAAAGTAGGACCAGGGACAGAAATTGGTAGTCTTGCTGGTGAGTTTTCAGGCTGGGATGGTGTAGAGTGTGTATACGAAATTAGTGGAGATGCTGATCTTATCTCGGTTGTACATGTGGATGACACAGTAGCGCTACGAGATCTTCTCGATAAGATGTGGCTAACTGCACCTGGAGACATCACATCGACTCAAACTGAACTGGTGCTAGAACAGTATTGATTCAATTCTTCCATTTGACGGAACAACCTATCGAAGTTGTTCTAGGATTTACTATATTCTGGCCGGATACTAATGCATCCATAGCATCGGCCAATTCAGTTGTTGTTGCATCGGCAGGATCCCTTGGTGAATCGTCAAGGCGCCCGCGATATGCAACTACTCCCGTGGCATCTAGTAAGTAAAATTCGGGAGTTCGCTCAGCACCATATGCATGTGCTGTACCTTGATTAGCATCGTGCAAATAAGAATAGGACATTCCTTTGCTTGATCTCTTAACCATATTATCCCAATTATCTGATTCATACATTACAGGGTCGTTCGAGTTGATTCCGGCAAATCCTAGCCCTAGGTCTCTTGCTAGTGCTGCCGCATCCTCTATTCTTCCCTCGGACCCAACAACGTATGGGCAATGGTTGCAAGTGAACATCACAACTGCACCATTTCTGCCCATGATGTCAGAGAGTGTGAGTGTTTTCCCACCCACTGTGGCGTTGGCATTTGGTAATTCAAAATCAGGCGCCGCTTGTCCGGGTTCAATCCCCTGTGACTCGGTCATAGATGACCCACATAGGGCCTGCAATTCAAACCTGCGTCTTGGTTCTCGACGCGCTCAAAGCTACTTTTTCTCTTGCTTCCTCATGACGTCGTCGTGCTAGTCGGTGCTCAGGGTCTACGTCCAACACATCTCGCCAAGCAGCAGCGGCCTTTGCAGGATTGCCTGATTCGTGAAGGATTGCGGCTATTCTTAGGCGGGCATCGAGATGTTTTGCATCGCTGGCTGCGGCTCTCTTGAAATCTGAAAAGGCCTCCTCCATTCGATTGAAATCAAGGTAGAGTAGTCCTCTCTGATACCAAGCATCTGAATTTTCAGGGTCTATTTGTAATGCCTTATTCAACGGTATCTCTGCCTGTTCTGGCCTTTCCATGGCTATGAGACAAGTACCTTGGTGAACTAAGGCCATTGTATGAGATGGGTCTAATTCTGCTAGACGTCGTAATTCTGCTTCTGCTTCAATCCAATCACCTAGATTCATCAAAATCTCAGCCCTTCGCTGACTGGCTAAACCGAGATTTGGACGTGCTTCAATAATCGCATTCGCGTCATCAAGTGCCGTCACTAGATCTTCGCGGAGAAGGGCTGCTGAACATCGATTCAAACGTGCTCTAATGTGCTCTGGTTCGGCTTCCAACACCTTGGTGAACATACTCTGCGCCTCGGAAAGACGCCCCTGTCTAGCAGCAATCAATCCTCTAACATAATTGATTGGTGGATGATTGTGCATTTGTGTTGCAGCCTCAGCAAGCATAGTATTCGCTTGGTCAAATCGGCCCATTTCTGTGAACAAACGAGCAGCCTCCAAAGGAATCGCGGGGTTATCTGAAAGTAATCTTCTAGCACGAACTATTGCCACTTCAGCCTCATCATACATTCCTTGGTATCGAAGTACTCTCGCCCTACCAAGCCAAGCCTGACCTGATTCACGGTCTCGCTCAATGGCATCGTCAAACGCAGTTAAGGATTGTAACAAAATCATATCATCATGTACACCCATTTCATTGACATGCCGGTCGGCACTTTCCAACAACAAACGGGCATCCATGACGTGGAGTGAAGCTGATTCCCAAGATAATTCGGATGCCTCATTTAGAATCTTGCGCGCCCAATCGGGGGAGCCTGCGTTGAGAAGAATTAATGCAAGCCTCCCTCTTACTTCGGCATCGTGAGGATCTTTTTCCAAGTGTTCTTCGAGTACTTCTCTTGCCGCATCTAAACGACCATCATTTTCGAGTATCTCGGCTTCGAGTAAAATGCCATATTCACCCAAGGCAGTAGCCCTTCGTACACTTTGTATTGCTTCGGGTGTTTTACCACCAATTGCTGCAAGAAGACGGGCGTGGAGTAGCCATGCATCCGGGGCAGCGGGGTCCATTTCAATTGAGTTTTCAACTGATTCCAAGGCCACTGCAACTTCTCCTAAGAGCATCAATTTTGCAGCTCTTTCCAACCAACCCACTGCTGTTGCTGGTTCATTTGATAGGGGGTCAACTTCAACTCGAATCTCGTGGGCTCGGCTTGCTAAATCGGCAATAGTATTCTCTTCCAAAGTAGGATTTGAATCAATCCCTAATGCTTCCAATCTACGGCGATTGCGAACTACTCTTTCCACATCAGTACCAGATAAGAGTAGTGTCTGTTCTTTGAGAACCTCAACGTCATCGGGGTCTATTGCCAATAGACGCTCTAGACTTCTATCGAGGGATTCGACATCTCCTTCTTCGCGTTGTATAGTCGCTAGGGACCTCAGTGCTGAAGCGTCCTCCGCACCGAGTTGGTGAGCTCTTCGATAGCATTCAGCAGCCTTGTCAGTACGTTCGGTGGCATGGAATAATTCCCCCAAACGTCGTTGCTCGGAACCAGTGAGTTCGAGATCTTCGGCGGTCATCTCTGCAGCATCAAGGAGATTCGCAATTCGGTTTACTAGAGGATAAAGTCCAGCAAGCATCGCTTCGTCGGAATCTTCGTTGTCTTCATGACCTTCGAGTACTGCTCTTGCAGCATGGGTGGCAATAGCACAAGATTCTGAAGAACTGACTTCAACTCCTTGATCGAAAAGTAATGATTCGGCAGTTTCCAAAGAGCGATGGATTCCTAACAAGCCATGCAATTCAGGAGTATGGCCAAAGACCGTGTCAACTCCTCTGGAGAGTAAATCTAGTCTCTGAGATGTTGCGGTTAAATCTCCTTCAAGATAACCTACTCGGTTCACCATACGATCTCGTTGACGCATAACTTGTTGGTGCCTCATCCAAAGAATCCAGTTCGCCAAGCCAAGTAATCCCAACAAAGCAAGGATGCCCATGGTGGACTGTTCCATCGCTCTCAGCGGACCTGTGGCCTTTTTGATGCCTTCGTTGGTCAAGAGAGGTTACATCGCCATTCTAGGCGGGACGTAGTCCCGCCGAATAGGTAGGTGTTTGTGCGTAATCACAAATCTTTGACGGAGAAAGCCTGGACGCCACTCTTGAGAGTGATTTCACCGACTGTCTTGCCTAGTACGTTGTTGATTCCAGCGCCTGATGCTAATTCGAAAATCCGGTCATTGACCTTGCCTGCGAATACTAGACCTGTTGCGCCTTCAGCATCTGCTAAAGCCGCTTCAAGACCAGAAGCTCCGACTGGGCTAGTACCCGATCCATCTTCAAGAACAATAATTGCTTGATTTCGCTTGAGTCCATCTAGCATTCCCGACCAGCCCTTGACTTCATCAGGAGCCTCTAAGGCAGCGGACCCGCGACCCACAGAGGAATC
>DUIL01000046.1:4334-8020 GCA_013330385.1 Candidatus Thalassarchaeaceae archaeon | reverse complement strand
TGTGTAATCATTAACAATAGCAACGAGTCGTTCTGCTTGTTCCTCATTAATCATACCCTCATTCTTCTTTTCATCGATGTATTCGCGCGCTTCTTGGGATGTTTGCCTTTCTCCTTTAGCCCAAATCGTACCTAATAGTGATGAGCGATACTCTTCTGCAACATCGATTTCTACAAGCAAGCCGCGCATTTCATATTTGTATTCCATGTGTCTTGAACGATCCATACGTCTTTCTCGATTCGCAGGTTGAAAACTCGGTTTTATTCGTCTTCTCTTTGGCCGGGGCTTAGCTGGAGGTGTAGATGTGGTTTTTTTAGTAGAAATAGCCTTTTTTCTTTCATTTGCTATATTTTCAGCCGCTCTAACTTTTGTCGCTTGGATAATTTCCATAGCTCTTGAACTAGCTCGAGGGGCCTCTCCCCCTTCCTCTTCGGATTCTGAAGAGGGGGTTATGGGTTGTAGTCCCCTGCCTTTCCTCTTTGTTGTGCCCAATAATTGCTCTTCTACAAGCGTCTCAACTTCGGTGACTTCTTCCTTCACTTCAGTAGGTTCTGGAGGCGGTGACGGCGTTTCCTTAACTGGTTTAGATACCGGTGAAGGTTGTCTAACAGTTGTGCGCTGAGGTGGTGCATGCTGTTTTTTTTCAGAGCGGTTTGTTGGCTTTGATGCGCGTGGCTTGGTGCCTGAACCCTTATCGAAGATATTCCTCGGTTCGTTCTTCGGCTTCCTTCGCCTCTGCACTTCTTAGTCACTCTCCGACCTTTCGCCCTGACTCCGTCTGATAAGGCTTCGCAGTTGTCTTTATTCCCATACGATAGTTGTGTGGTCTGTTCTCAATGAAGGATTCACTGAACTTTCAAGAATATCTGTGCTAATGTTAGATTGAATCATTTTCCGCCCCAATTCAGCAATCATTGTTCCATTATCGACGCAGAATTTTTTCTCAGGCCAAAAAGCAGTAGCCCCCCTCTCTTTACACATAATCTCACTCATTCCTCTAATCCTTTCATTACATGCAACACCACCACCGAGTAATAATTCTGTTTTACCCGTGTGGGCTAATGCGCGTTCGGCAACTTCAATGCAAGCGGCGAAAGCGTGTTCTTGTAATGACCAGCAAACCGCACCTAATTCGCAGCCCTCATTAATCCGCATTTGAGCTGCATTCAATATTCCAGAAAAATTCAAATCCATCCCTTGAATACTATATGGTAAAGAGACCTCATCTAGATTCGCATCGGAGTTGTTACTAAGCCATTCGTCGGCTAAAATCTCAATTTTCGGACCACCTGGGAAAGGAATACCCTGCATTCGAGCAAATTTGTCCAACATATTGCCAATTCCAATATCTAGGGTTTCGCCAATAACTTGGTATCTGTCTCCCGCCCGTGCAATTACTTGGGTATTTCCACCACTAACATACAACAAAACGGGATCAGAACAACCAGTCTGATTACGTCCGATTTCAATGTGTGCAACACAATGATTCACACCCACTAAGGGGACGTTCCAATCAATCGATAGGGCTCTAGCAATAGTCGCACCAACTCTCAAACAGGGTCCAAGCCCGGGTCCTTGACTAAATGCAATAGCCGAAATCTGATTAGGTTCTAATTCATAATCATTCATCAAGGAAGAAAGTAAATCGGCAGCCACATCAGAATGGTGATCGGCAGCCTCCCGAGGGTGTATTCCTCCTTCTTTAGGTCTAAACAAAGAAGACTTGGATGAATGAGGCGTACCATCCATCTCAACTAGTCCAAAAGAAAGGGTATGAGCGGTGCTTTCAACCCCTACAACTACATTTTCCACACATTGGTGAATCATAGACTACATATCAAGTGATGTGTTCAAGATATTCAGTGCGACACCTAATCTACAATATTGGGCCGATGGCCCATCTTTCAAATGGCGATTATAATTCGCCACTTACAGGTGCTATGATGAGCGAAAGAGAATCGCTTGTACACAATTCTGGGATGGCCATACTCATTGATAACAAAGTAATCAAATCTATTGAGGAATCCTCAAAGTTATGTGCTGAATTTGGCACAGATTCTATTCCTAATTCTCTTAATGTTACTAATTGTCAGGGCTTCGCTATGATACCTGGTTTTGTTGATTGCCATTCTCATTTACTTTGGGATGGCGACCGATCTAACGAAATGATATTACGGCAATCTGGACATTCATACACCGATATTGCCAAAATGGGAGGTGGTATATCTAAGACTGTCAAAGCAACAAGAAATGCCACAGAATCTAGATTGGCTAAGTTAGGTAATTCCCGACTAAATCGTGCATCCAAGTTTGGCACGACAACAATGGAATGTAAGAGCGGCTATGGACTGTCTACTGATTCCGAATTGAAACTACTCTCTATCATTGATGATCTAAACACTCAGAACCCCATAGATCTTCATGCAACTTGGTTAGGTGCTCACGATTTCCCTTTTGATAAAACAAAAAAACAGTATATGGAAGAATTACTATCTGAGCAACTACCTCAAGTCATTGAGCAGGGTATTGCGAAATGGGCTGATGTTTTTTGTGAGCCAGGGTGGTATGATTTAGAACAAACTGAAGAAATTGTCAGAGATGCTGCTAATTCCAATCTTGCATCCCGGATACACGTTGATGAGTTCGTCAATTCAGATGGATTAGCTCTTGCCGCCGAATTAGGTTGTGTTAGCGGGGATCATGTGGGCTATTCTTCAGATGATGCGCGCTCTAAGGCAAATAGTGCAGGGTGCATGCAAACATTCCTCCCAGGCACCCCATACATACTTGGAAAAGAATTGAATTTGCCTCTGAAGAAATGTATTGATAATGACTGGGCCTTTTCTTTGGCCTCTGACTTCAATCCAAATTATAATTCCCTATCAATTCCATTTGTAGGTAGTCTCGCTACACACAGATTAGGGATAACGCCACTTGAAGCATTAATTGGAGTAACAAGAAATCCTGCTACTACACTATTCAGCAAAGATGCTGACAACACCCCTGGTACAATAAGAGTAAATGGCCCAGCCGATATGTTGATTATTAAATCCAAAGAAATTGATGGTTGGTGTCAATATCCCGGTGACAATCCAATTCTGAAAACTATTTGCAAGGGTGATGTTGTAAAATTATAATTATAAATTTGTATTTCACCCAATATAATTAGTGTTTTGTTTAAGATATTATAATTTAACAAAAATTTGCATGTGGCATTTACTGATTACTAGATTTAATCATTGAATTAGCAATTGTTGTGTTTCTGATAACCATAGTTATCGGAATAAGAAATTGCACTGAGAAAGAGATTAGGCTCTCAGTGCATCGGTTTCGTAACATTTCTTAGTTATTACCAAAATCCCCTATATTCAGCGTGTTGAAATGTAGGCACCCTCTAGTGCCTCTGTGGTTGAGTCATATTCAGGATTTTGTATGAGCTGCAAAAAGATGGTTGACATAGAAAATCCAACTCTCATAACTATGAAGAACGGGCGAACTAGAGTGACAGGGGATTGTAGTGTTGTGAAATGTCAAGCCCGAATTTCCAAGATCGTTGCTTAATTCGAACTGTAGAGAGAGAATCCTTCATGTGGGATGTAGTACCGCCCGAATCTGTTCTGGGCTCGTGGTCTAGGGGTTATGACGTCGCCTTGACATGGCGAAGATCGCAGGTTCAATTCCTGCCG
>DUIL01000046.1:0-4023 GCA_013330385.1 Candidatus Thalassarchaeaceae archaeon | reverse complement strand
ACATGGCGAAGATCGCAGGTTCAATTCCTGCCGAGCCCACCAGATACTATGAATTACTCATTGTCGTTTTTCAATTGAGTGTACAATCTGATTTTTCCAGAGCCTTTTTGCTTGGTGCGGACAATTTCCATTTGAGGTAATTCAGAAATGTTAGCTACATGAGTACCTGCACATGGGCATATATCGATTCCTTGGATTTCGACAACTCTCATCGTTGTAATATCTTCAGGTAACCTTTCGAGAATTTTACCTACGAAACTACGATTTCTAACTCTTTCGTCAGTCATTATTTCGTCCGCGGACCAATTATGTGTTCTGACTGGGATTGGTTGACCTAGGATCTCATTAACTGCATTTTGTATATGTTCAATACTGAACTTGGACTTATCATCAAACAGCAAGTCAATCCTAGACTCTTGTGTCCCTAACTGGTTTCCGACTGTGGATGCGTTCCATAATTCATCGGCCATAGCCGAAACAATATGTTGGGCCGTGTGCATGCGCGCCAACTTATTCCTATTTTCTGAATTGATGTTACATTGAAGAATTGTACCCAATTCGAAACAATCGATATCATTAACTGGGTGAAAAATCAAATCTTTGGCAAATACTTCTCCGACATCAACTGATAAATCACCATCGGAAATTACCCCTATATCACCTGGCTGGCCACCACCTCGTGGATAGAAATATGAGGTATCTAGAATAATCGATTCATCTATCTTATCGATTATCTTTGAAGTAAAGGTTGGGGGATTTGTACCTGGGTGGTGATTGAGATGTAAGCGTTCTTGCATTGCAAATCCTCAAGATAATAACAATCCACCGGAAAGGATAGTGTTTGATACAACCTCTGTAGATATAGAAAGAGAGCGGTCCTCAATCAATGGAGGAACAAGTTCTGAAATCAAGCTCTGTATACTAGATACTCCGACACCAGATTTTAATCCAATTCGATTTATTGCTTCACAGGAGCAAATTAACTCATTTGCAAGTACCTTTGATAATAACTCAGATGAAGCAAGAAGTCGATAAGTTGCTGTAGACCCCATGGAAACATGATCTTCTTTTTCCATACTTACGCTGATATTCGATGTTGAAGATGGATTGGCAAGTAGATGTAACTCAGCAATGCAAGCAGCAGATACATATTGAATAATCATCATACCACTATCTAACCCCTCGGTATTACTTAGGAAGGCATTTTGACCACTCCATTTAGGTGACATGATGAGATTGGTTCTACGTTCCGAAATAGATGCCAATTCATGGGCACAAACAGCTAGATTATCAGCGGTGATTGCGAGGTTCTCACCATGGAAATTACCTCCACTGATTACTTCGAAATTACCATTGCCATCAACAAAAATTAGTGGATTGTCGGTGGCGGAGTTTAGTTCAATCTCTAACATCTTTCGCGCGGCCCTCAAACTATCAATTACAGGGCCATGGACTTGAGGTGCACAGCGTATTGAGTAGGCGTCTTGAACTCGATCACAGTCTTCGTGAGACTCATTAATCATGGAATTGGTCAATAATGACTCAATTCGTGCGGCTGAAATCATTTGTCCGTGGTGAGGTCGGGAATTATGTATTCGCTTGTCGAAGGGTTTGTGAGACCCTTTAATCGCTTCAACCGAGCATGCAGCAGCACAGTCGGCTGTAAAGGACAATATTTCTAATTCATGTATTGCTATCGACATGAATGTACACATCTGACTCGTACCATTGATTAACGAAAGGCCTTCTTTCGCTTCAAGAGTAATAGGTTCAGAACCAGCGCACTGAAATGCCTCCGCGGAAGAAATAGTTGTCCATCCACCATCATCTTCCTTCAAGAATTCATTTTCACCAATGAGACCCAATGCAAGGTGGGATAACGGTGCGAGATCCCCTGAAGCACCTAAGGAGCCGATACGAGGTATGACAGGGGCACATCGTGCGTTGATTAAGGCCAGAATTGTCTCCACCACCTCTGGACGAATCCCTGAGTGGCCCACTGCAAGTGAATTGGCACGAATAGCCATCATCATCAATACATGCTCGGGCTTCATAATTTCACCAACCCCACAAGCATGACTACGGATTAAATTCAATTGCAATTGAGCCAAATTCTCCCTATCGATTGTGACGTTAGATAATGCTCCAAATCCTGTATTTATACCATAATATATATCTTCAGAATTGATAATCCCTTCAACAATATTTCTTGAATTATGCATAGAAATTATTGCTTCTTCACTTAACTTAACTTCAACTTCACCATCTCTAATAGCGATTAATGATTCAATTGATAAAGTGCGTCCGTCAATATCCACGATGACATCCTCCATATCCTTCGCCTTCCTTATTGATTATTGAATGATAGTATTGTCATAAATTTTGAAATATCTTTTCATCTACTAAGTTAGGAATAGTTACGCATAAGTTTGAATCGGCATCCATTGCTCTGATTATTGTGCTAATTGAACCAGGATTTCGTGCCCAAGCTCTTCTAGCAATCCCATTATTTACATCCCATGATAACATCGAATGAATGTTATTCTGACTACGGTCACTTCCGTCAATTAACATACCAAAGCCACCATTACTAACTTCTCCCCAACCTACACCACCGCCATTGTGTAGACTGACCCATGTAGCACCTCTAAACGCATCTCCAACGAAATTATGCACAGACATGTCAGCTGTAAACATTGAACCATCACGAATATTTGCAGTTTCCCTAAACGGGCTGTCAGTACCTGATACATCATGATGGTCTCTTCCGAGTACAATTGGAGCCGAAATATCACCTTCTCGAATTGCGGAATTAAAGGCACTAGCTATTTCTTTACGGCCTTGCTCATCAGCATAAAGAATTCGCGCCTTACTACCTACAACTAATTGGTGTTGATCAGCCTCTTTTATCCATCTTATATTGTCTAATATTTGTTGTTGGATATCTATAGGAGAATTATCGGCTTGGTTTTGTAATATCTTAACTGCTATTTCGTCACTAATTTTCAGATCCTTCGCATCACCGGATGTGCAGACCCATCTAAATGGACCAAAACCAAAGTCGAAGCAAATAGGCCCCATTATATCTTCAACATATGAAGGATACCTGAATTTATTCGGTATTTCCTGACTGAAAACATCCCCTCCTGCTCTACCGGCTTCGAGTAGGAATGCATTGCCATAATCCCAGAAATACATACCCTTCTCGGTTAATCTATTTACTACAGAAGCATGATCACGTAATGTACGTTCAACTTCCATTTTGAACTTTGCCGGATTATCTTTGAGCAACTGCAAGGCCTCGGAATGAGTGTGATTTGTAGGTATGTAGCCACCTAACCAGGGGTTGTGGAGGCTGGTTTGGTCACTTCCTAGTTCAGGCGTTAGTCCACTAACATCGAGAGCATTAAGTAAGTCGACAATGTTGCCATTGTAGCCAATAGAAACTGCTTGTTTATTCTTTACAGCCTTATTAGCACTATCAATAACTTCATCTAAATCATCATACAATTCACTCAGCCAGCCTTGTTCAAGCCTTTTTCTAGCTGCAATGAGGTTTGTTTCAGCAATGATACAAACTGCCCCTGAAATCACAGCAGCCTTTGCTTGAGCGCCGGACATACCCCCAAGGCCAGATGTCACGAAAAGTATCCCTCCAAGGCCCTCATCGGCCTTTTTACCGAGATACTTTCGAGCAGCATTGAGAATAGTAATAGTGGTTCCATGAACTATCCCTTGGGGGCCTATGTACATGTATGACCCAGCAGTCATTTGACCGTATTGAGACACCCCAAGCGCATTGAAAACTTCGTAGTCTTTTTGAGACGAATAATTCGGAATGACCATCCCATTTGTTACAACAACACGAGGGGCTTCGGGGCTTGAAGGAAATAGACCAAGTGGGTGTCCAGAATACATAACTAATGTTTGATTTTCATTCATTTTCGATAAATATGACATTGTAACAAGATATTGAGCCCAATTTTGGAATACGGCCCCGTTTCCACCATAAGTAATCAAATC
>DUIL01000109.1 GCA_013330385.1 Candidatus Thalassarchaeaceae archaeon | reverse complement strand
GACACCATACTTGACATTCTAGCATTCCCGTTAGTATTACTAATTCAGATAACCCTCCCCATCTTATTCATTCTAGTAGGAATCTTTGCTCTGGCTCTATTGGATGGTGCTGGATTATTATTGCTGTCCTTTGCTTTCTTTTTGAATCCGGATTCTCCTCGTTATGTAAAAGAACCCACGCCGATTTTCACTATCCCGGATTCGGTGAAAAATTATTTATCTTATTCACCACTATTCTTTGCATCGTGGCTAGTCGTTGTAATTATGTTCTGGATGCCACTTTCAGCTCTATTAGGAATCTTAGTAATCTGTACTTTACTTGCTTTACCTTTAATGATAATGATGGACTACTTGGATCTTGACCCCGCACATAGAAGACAAGTCATATCTATCTTAGAAGATGTCAGAATACCTAACCCTGAGGCGGTTGTAAATATGTATCCTCACGAATTATCTGGAGGCATGCGCCAGAGGGTTATGATTGCAATGATGATGGCTTGTGAGCCAAAGTTGCTTATTGCCGACGAGCCTACAACTGCACTAGATGTCACCATTCAAGCACAGATTCTAAAATTAATGAAAGATTTGCGTGACGAGAAAGGAACTGCCATTCTGTTGATTACCCACGACCTAGGTGTTGTTGCAGAAATGTGTGATGCTGTTACTGTAATGTACGCAGGAGAGGTGGTTGAGACGGGCAGTATTGAAGATGTTCTCTCAACTCCACGTATGCCCTATTCCATTGGTTTGTTACATAGTATCCCACGTATAGAGGAGGATTCTAACCGACGTGATGTTCTTCCAATCATACCCGGTCAAGTACCTGATCCGAATGAACACTTTGATGGATGTAGATTCCATCCACGTTGTCCATTTGCCGATTCAAAATGTGTATCAACACCTCCTCCTATGGTGGAGATAAAATCCGGTCATTTAGCAGCATGTCACTATGTCGATAAGACAGTAAATGTAAGACAGGTTCAGGATGCATTCGATGAATTCGCATTGGGTTATGATGTTGGAGGCCCCCAGCCGAAAGAACCTCTAATCCTCACCCCTGCCGATGTCGGGTTCGGACTATCCGGTGCTCATTCCACCCTCAGAAAATTAAGAGGAGATGATTAGAATGGTTGAAGACAATAGTACTGGTGAAATTCTCATCAAAGTCGAGGGGCTAAAGAAATGGTTCCCTATCAAGGCAGGTATGCTTTCGACAGTCAAGAATTATGTCCGAGCAGTAGACGGTATAGACCTTGAGATTAGGCGCGGCGAGACGCTTGGAATTGTGGGTGAATCAGGTTGTGGAAAGACTACTCTAGGCAGAGTAATGATGGGCTTGATTCCCATCACCTCTGGTACCATTAGTTACGCGGGAAAGGATATGCTTTCTATGCCTTCTAGAGAAGTAAGGAGAAAATTACAGATTGTTTTCCAAGACCCAGGTGGTTCAATGAATCCAAGGATGTCTGTTCGTTCAATTATCGGCGAGCCTCTACAAGTCAATGGAATAGCGGATGGTGCTGAGTTGACATCAAGAGTTGCAGAATTACTTCATTCTGTAGGGCTGAAGAAAGAGCATATGACGCGATTCCCTCACGAATTTTCAGGAGGGCAGAAGCAGCGTATAGCCCTCGCTCGCTCCCTTTCATTAGACCCTGAATTCATTCTTCTTGACGAACCGACTAGCGCTCTAGATGTTTCAGTACAAGCCCAAGTTCTCAATTTGCTTGAAGATATTCAGCAGAAGCGTGGACTAACCTTTGTTTTCATCACACATTCTCTAAATGTTGTAAATCACATTAGCGACAGAGTTGCAGTCATGTATCTTGGTAAAATTGTCGAGATTGCTAGAACCTCTGACCTTTTCGCCAATCCCTCTCATCCGTACACACAAGCGTTGATGTCAGCTATACCTGAACCGACTATTGGAAAGGATCGTAAAGAGCGAATTGTACTATCGGGTGATGTACCAAGTCCAGTTAATCCTCCTTCTGGCTGTCGATTCCACACTCGCTGCCCTATTGCTGTTGATGGCCGATGCAATGTCGATGAGCCTATCCTCGAAGAAGTCAGGTCAGGCCATCAAGTCGCCTGTCATTTCCCTCTAGAATTAGGACAAACACTTACTGTATTAAACGAAGAATCCTCTTCTAAAGATAGTGACAAACCTAGTGCTGTAATTCTCTGAGGGCCGAAGATGACTGAGGATGAGTCTCCATCCGATAAACCGGAGATTGAGCCGCCGCCATTTTTTGACAAAAGAGAGGAGGCAGAGGCCTCTTTCTGGCGATTGAAGAAAGCCTCTGACAAATGGAGAGAAGACAGAGTCAAGCGAGTTCTAGCTCAAGAAGGAGAGGGATTGTTTACCACCTTTGGGAGGATGATATTTGTCTCATCCTGCATTTTCTTTGATTTCATCGTCATGATTCAAATCCCAGTTAGTCTAGGAAAGACTACCTTGTCTTGGGCCATATATGTCACCCTATTGGTTATGGCTATCAAGTATCAACGTGAGTTCTATGATAATTGGTTCAAGATCGATATCAGTCAGATAGACTTTGACCAGCAGTGATTATCAATCACTTGTAGTAGAATCAAGAATGGGAAATTTATCTGAGTGAACACGCTCAAATCGTCTAAAGGATGGGACAATCAGTCCAATTGTGGTTGTAAGTACCATGAATCCTACTGCAATTGCAAAGGTAGTGAGGACATTCGTTTCCACAATCAACCAACCTCCCATAATTGGTGCAAGAGGGATGAAAATCAGAGATCCAATTGCATCTAGCGAATTCACTCTACCTCTGAGATGTTGGTCTACACTGTCTGACATAGTAGTTCTCCAAATCACACCTAAACTACCGCCTAAGATTCCTTCAAGCATAACGAAAGCGAGAATCAACCAAAATGGAATCGGCATTGCCCACATCAACATACACCATCCAATCCCTCCAATCAGTACATAGAATACAGTCCCGCGTATTTCTTTAGGAACAGGCCTTAACCCACCTAGTAGAGAACCTATCATTGCACCACCCGCACCAATTGCTCCGAATATACCGAATTCTTTGGCCCCCAGTCCTTTGTCTTCGATGATGAAAGGAATACCAATTTCTATTGCTGAGTCTCCGATATGCCAAACCATGAAAATCATAATCCCCGCAAGTAACCATGGCTGAGTCTTGGTGAATTCCCAAGCTTCCAATACTTCTTCTCGAAAATCACCAGGTTCCTCTTCTCTATTGATTGGTACTTCAGAAATGGTCCAAAGCACCACGCCACTGAAGATAAACGTCAGTACATCGATGACTAAACACACTTCAATGCCCCAAGTATCTACAGCAAATCCTCCAATTAGTGGCCCTAACATCCAGGCTGCAGTCATTGCGATTCCTCTCATAGCATTAGCTTGAGGGAGTAATTCTTCCTCAACTAGATCAGGGACTAAAGCCCCAATCGCTGGAATTGAAAATGCACCCGCTCCGCCTGTTAGGAATGCAGCGAACAATAGTGTCTTGATTACATCGAAACCAGCCATTATTGCAATAATGACCAATGAAATCAAAACGGCTTGAGCTAGATCTGCAACTAGAGCAACAGTCCTTCTCGGCATCCTATCGACAACCATCCCTCCATACAACAATAGAGGCAGATGGCCAACAAAATAGGCCGTCCAAATCAGCGCGTAAACCTTCGGTCCAGCTATCTGAGCAACAGTCCAACTCATACCTATAATGAAGATAGCACTACCAAGCATGTTGACACCATTGCCAATCAACAAACGCCTGAATTCAGAGATACCCCATACCTCTTTCATGCTCATGTACCGACGCCGGGCAATCTGTGTATCAACATGACTTTCATTCACTCGTAATCTTAGAGCGAAAAAGGCCTCTGAACATTTGTCTTTTATTCGGCCGATATTGTATTTGCAATTATTATTTATTTCAATAATTAGGCTATTTATTATTCATTTGTTCATATTTACTCAGTGATGCTAGTCTTTGTTTCATTGATAGACAATAAGGTTGTACATCCGTTCATATAATAAACCGTGTCGAATGGGCATTACGATATGGTAACTAAGTCCAAACTTGAGTACATATGGTTAGACGGTTTTGAACCGACACAGAGCATGAGAAGCAAGACGCTGATTAAGTCAGATTTTGGAGGTGCTGTTGAAGACTGCCCTATGTGGTCCTTCGATGGTTCATCCACACAACAGGCAGAGGGGGGCGACTCCGACTGCCTCCTCAAGCCAGTCGCAATCTACCCAGACCCTGACCGAATTAACGGGTATCTAGTAATGTGCGAAGTTCTCAACTCTGACAGTACTCCTCATGTTACTAATGGTCGAGCTACAATCGTAGGAGATGATGATGACTTCTGGTTCGGATACGAACAAGAGTACTTCTTGTGGGACCCTGAAACAAACCTCCCTTATGGATTCCCTAGAGATCAAACTCCACAGGGTCAGTTTTACTGTTCTGTTGGTGCTCAAAATACATTTGGTAGAGAAATAATTGAGACACATTTGGATATGTGCCTCGATGCCGGTTTGAATGTTGAAGGAATCAATGCCGAAGTAGCAGTAGGTCAATGGGAGTACCAAATATTTGCCAAAGGAGCGAAGGATGCTGGAGATCAGATTTGGGTTTCTCGATATCTTGCTGAGAGGAATGCAGAGAAGTACGGACTTTCTATTGAATGGCACCCTAAGCCCTTGGGAGCTACTGATTGGAACGGTTCAGGAATGCACGTTAACTTCAGCGATGGGAGAATGCGCGATGAAGGTGGAGAGAAATTAATGAGTCAAATTTGTGAGGAATTTGGAAAGAATATCAAGAAGCACATGGATGTATATGGTGCTCACAATGAACAGCGATTAACCGGCCTTCACGAGACTCAGTCAATTCATGAATTCTCATACGGAGTATCGGACCGTGGGGCCTCCATTAGAATCCCTATTGGTACAATCGAAGATGGTTGGAAGGGTAGGTTAGAAGATCGAAGACCATCCTCTAATGGAGACCCATACAAGATAGGCGCTGTGGTGATTAGCACAACCAAGGCATCTTACTGAGTCTGAAGTCTTCTCCAGATAAGAGGGAATGAGGCTTCAAACTCTTCGGGTGATTTCTCAACCCATTCTGAGATAATGATTGGTGCAAACCAATTTCCTTCTGAGATTTCTTCTGAATCAAGGGTGAATGGCCCTTCCGCTTCATGACGGTATACCCATACGAATTCTTGTCCCGTATCTTCACAGGCATCAATATTGAATAATTTCTCAGGAACTGAATTTAGTACTAATCCAATTTCTTCTTTCGATTCACGTATGACACACTCATCGTAGTCCTCTCCTGAATCCAGATGACCCGATACGGAAGAATCCCATGTTCCAGGCGAACAATCTTTTTTCATGGAACGCTTTTGAAGAAATAATTCTCCTTTTGAGTTAAACACCAGTAAATGAACAGAACGATGTCGTAAGCCGAGTCTGTGAACTTCACTGCGTGGGAGTTGTTTGATTACGCAGTTATTCTCGTCAACAACATCGAAAATTTCCTCATTCATTTACTAACCTCAAAATCTATTTGCTGAAAAATAGGACAAATCTACATTTGTTTCTTCTCTAGAAATGAGTTGTTCGACAATAGATCCAGTCAGGGGTGACATACTCATTCCTTGCATATTATGCCCGGCTGCAATAATCAGATTATTGTGCTTCGCGGATCTATCGATGACGGGCATCCCATCAGGAGTCATAGGTCGCCAGCCACACCAATCGTCTTGGATTTGAACTTCACCAGGTGATTTCAGATAACGACTGGCACCACGACGTAATGCTTCGATTCTTTTACGGCGAATCCGAGAATTGAATCCTGAAAATTCCATGGTGCCTCCAAGTCTCAAACCACTTTGCCATGGTGTTACAGCCATACTCGATTCACTCAAGATGAGAGGCGTATCAACACAACCATCGGGCCTTTCTAGGGTGATACTGTATCCTTTACCGGGTTGG
>DUIL01000110.1 GCA_013330385.1 Candidatus Thalassarchaeaceae archaeon | reverse complement strand
ATCAATATCACTCGACCAATATATTCAGGTAAGGCTGTTGAAACCTCTAGTGTTTCTGGCGACTGTGTTATCACTTTGAGAGCAAATGCATTCGATGCTGCTGGAAGTGGAGGTAGTGCACCAATCAATACTGTAGACCAAAGCGCTGATGTCTCTGTTGCAATCAAAGAAGCCATCGCGAAAGCAAGTGAAAGATTAGATGTCTCAGAGGCAGATATCATCATCTCAGGTGGGCGAGGTATAGGTGAGAGAGAGAACTTCGCACATCTTGAAGAAGTTGCAGATATGATTGGAGCTGCTGTTGGGGCATCACGTGCAGTTGTTGACGAGTGGGGTATGCCTCACAGTATGCAAGTAGGTCAAACTGGAAAGACAGTTACGCCATCTTTGTACATTGCAGTAGGAATTTCCGGAGCCATTCAACATCTTGCTGGTATGCGCTCCTCAAAGTACATTGTGGCCATCAATAAAGATCCTGATGCTCCCATTTTTGGAGTTGCAGACTATGGAATCGTATCGACATGGGAAGATGCAATTCCAGCTCTAAAAAGTGCTCTTGCTGCCCTTTAGAAGATATGCACTACTGAATACGAATTGTGACCATCGATGTTGTCGATGCTCCACGGTTGTCGGTCACTTGTAATTTGAAAGTGTGAACACCGGATAGTAATTTGACCTTGATTTGTGGAGTGTGCCCTATGACTTTGTCCATCTCATTCTGCCAAGCCCAGGACTCTATAGTACCATCTGGGTCATATGAACTACTACCATCCAACAGAACTATTGCGGTATTATCTTCATCGGCACTTACAGTTCGGTCCTCTCCAGCATCAGCAATTGGTGGGAGGTTGATGGCACGAGCTGAAGAAGAAAGGTCTTCCAGCAAATCTACCTCAACAACAGGTTCCTCGGTTATTATTTCCAAATCCTCTTCAAGTGCGTTCATCAAATCATCTGTTTCACTAATTGCCATTGGAGGAGCATCAGCTAGGGCGATTTCCTCTTGAGACAAATCTCCAGCAAAATCACTAGAAGCCCTTCTAATCTCTTCGAAATCGAATTTTGCATCTTCTGGGAGATGAGGAATAGAATCGGGATCAAGAAGAACCACGGGGGCAGGATTGCTACCCTCTGGAGACTCACCAATGACAACAACAATCCCATCATCAAGAGAAAACATTTGAGTTACAAATCCACTATGTTCAAAGGACCATAGGACCTCTCCACCTCTTGTTACACGATATATCTGAAACCAAGTGCTGACAAGGAAATCTTTACCGCATTCTAGGATATTAGAAATAGAATAATCGAACTTAATCAGCTCATCTATCTGATTATTGCCGACTTCAAGAGAAAGTAACCTCCCGTCGATGCAACCAACCATCGCCCCTAACTCAGTCGGCAATATGGTTGTTGCACGAGAAGGCAGTTCTATTGTGTGAATCAATCCAAGTATGGGATGCCAGCATTCTATTCGATCCTCAAATCGATCATCTAGAGTCATTCCAAGCGATTCGCGAGAAACAAGAAGAATGCCACCATCGCGGAAAGCCATGCAGGATATTTTCTCAGCATCATCTTCAGGGGGCGTTGATTCATGTATAATCTGGCCATTATTGTCAATAATAATTAGAGTCCCATTAGCAAGCGATATCGCTGTTAAATCATCAAATTCAGAGCATTTTAAATCAGTTATTTCTCCAATAATCTCACGGTTTCTGACTTTACCATCAGATTGAACACGTATTACGCCTTCAGAACCATCTGTAACCAATAAATAGTCATCAGAAGCTGAAATGAGTTCACATCCAGACTCTATTTCTAGAGTCCATAGTTGAGAGTCTGAGAAAGCGTGTAATCCATTGGTTGTTGTTGCTGCAATTAGAGTTTCACCAATTGTAACTATTCCTGATATTTGAGAATTCAATTCAGTACAACTCAACATTGAATTTCCATCATAAACTAATAATTTCCCTGATGAAGTTCCCAATCCGAAGCAGCCTTGAGAAATATTGCATGAAACACTGACAGATTCGCCGATATCAATGAGAGAGAGGCTGTCAATGGTGGGCTGCACGATGCTAAGCCCAACTCTAACCGTTTTCACACTGTCGTGTATATGGGCAATTGAATAATTCTAACAATTTGTTCAAGCCTTAGCTGAATCCTTACGTTTTGCTTCCAATTTCAAAAGGTATTCTGCATCAATACTTCCAGCAACATATTTGCCATCAAAACAAGAACAGTCAAACTTTGCAAGATGAGTGTTGGGTTCTCCTAAACAGGCATTCACTAAGTCATCAAGGCGTTGGTATATCAGCCAGTCAGCCCCTATAGCTTCACATATCTCATCTGTTGTACGATTGTGCGCAACATATTCATGTTTGGCTGGCATATCAATCCCATACACATTAGGATGTACGACTGGTGGAGCCGCTGATGCAAAGTAGACTTTCTTTGCACCGGCTTCACGAGCCATCTCAACAATTCTACGCGAAGTGTTTCCCCGAACTATACTATCATCAACAATTAGTACATTCTTACCATTGAATTCAGAACGAATCGTGTTTAGTTTCTTGCGAACTGAATCTTTGCGAATTGCCTGGCCCGGCATGATAAATGTCCGACCAATATATCGATTCTTAACGAATCCTTCTCGGTAAGGAGTTTCTAATTCACGGGCTAGTTCAAGTGCAGCTATTCGCCCGCTGTCGGGAACTGGAATTACTGCATCAATTCCGTGTGATGGATTTGATTCTGTGATTCTCTGAGCTAATTTTGCACCCATTCGGATACGGGCTCCATGAACTGAAATACCATCAATTCTAGAATCGGGGCGAGCGAAGTATACATGTTCAAATATGCAAGGACGATGTATAGGTGAATCGTGACAGATTTGTGTTTTAGTTGAGCCATCCATACGAACTACAACAGCCTCACCTGGTTGTACATCTCTAGAAATTTCAAAACCCAGTGCTTTCATCGCTACTGACTCGGATGCGAAAATCGTCTCTGTAAATCCATCAATCTCACTTGTACCCATACACAATGGCCGGATTCCAAATGGGTCACGGAAAGCCACAATGCCCCAACCCGTAATCATAGCCACTGCTGAATACGAACCTTCAACTGTCTCATTTATTGCTCTAATTGCATGGAATACATCATCTTCAGATAACGCCTGTAAACCACCCCGGCGACCATTGACTGAGCGTTGAATCTCTGCTGCAAACAGATTGAGTAAAGCCTCAGAATCCGAACTGGTATTGATTCGTCTATGATCACGCTCTAGTAAACTATCGATGACTTCTTGCGGATTGGTCAAATTTCCATTATGTGCAAGACTAACTCCGAATGGAGAATTTGTGTAAAATGGTTGAGCCTCGGCTGCCGATGAAGAGCCCGCCGTCGGATAACGAACGTGCCCAAGTCCCATTGAACCCTCTAGCGATTTAATATGTCGAAGACGGAATACATCACGAACTAAGCCATTGGCTCGGCGGTGAGAAATATTGTCGGAATCGCTAGTTACGATTCCAGCGGCGTCCTGTCCTCGATGCTGTAGAACCAACAATCCATCATACAGGGTTTTGCCAACTTCAGAGTCCGGATGCCCGACTAGGCCGATGATACCGCACATCGGGAATCATTCCTCGCTGAGTCACTAGGGTCTTAGCCATTTCCGGCTCTATACCCTCACTTCTTATGCTCAGCCATTGAGCGGTTTCGCTTACTCCAGCGGAACTTGCGTAAGCGAGCGGTCTCACCGAATCCACAAGAAGCACAAGCCCGCTTCTGTTTGTGATATGAATGACGACCGCATCGGCGGCAACGGATGTGCGTGGACTTCTGCTTCTTGCCCATGCTTGGAGTACCCTTTGACA
>DUIL01000180.1 GCA_013330385.1 Candidatus Thalassarchaeaceae archaeon | reverse complement strand
TTCAGTCTCAACTAATGATTTCAATCCCTTCGCTTTCGGCCTGAGCTCTGCCCTCTCCCCTAGAAGTCTACCAAGAACAGAACCCGCCTGTCCAGCTCCATCATACTCTACAGCATTCTGTAAGGCATATTTGCGAACTGTGGCGACAATATCTGCCCCCCAGTCGTCATTATCAGGCATGTTATCGGGCCTACGGCCCGAAGTTAGGCATTTGACGCTTCTCTTGTTTACCAGTCTTCAAGTGAGGATTGTACGATGCTGCCACCTGAACGACTTCGGATAGGAACTGGAGTTCCATGCAACTGAGTCCAAATGTCTGAAACAGTGGCCCAACTCCATCTGAGACAATCATGTGGCAGGTCAGAATCAAGGAGTTTTTTGACTGCATTGCGGGTTTTTTGATCAGAAGGATAACCCGACCCTATTTCTATTCCAGTTCGTACTGCGATCTCTGAGATTGCTAAATCTCGATTTACTTTGGCGATTACTGAGGCACCACCTGCGACTAAGTCTTTGGAATCCATTCCATGCTCAGCCTCAATAGTCCATTCTGACCATTTGGCACCTAGAGTTGTAACTAATCTATTTGCAAATCTACTCTCATTAACATCGCATGCATCGGCCCTGATTATTCCAGTTTCAGTTTCAAGATTAGTCGATGTTACGGCTTCCGAAAATAGTTTAATTTCTAGACTATTTAGGTCTGAATCTAGTTTGTTGAGGTCTATTCTACGAGGTGAGCAAATTATGCTTGCAACTTTCCACCCGCGTTCACCAATCATTCCTTGTATTGCAATTGCTATTCGATCCCGTGCTGCCGTAGAGAGTTCTTTGGAATCTCGAACTCCCATTTCTTTCAATAATTCAACATCATTCTCAGGAACAGCAAGGGCTGTAACTACCAAAGGTCCGATGACAGGCCCCCTTCCCGCCTCGTCAATGCCAATGATCCAACCTTCACTCACATTCACGAGGGGAGGCTCAAGGGTCTTCATTATCTCGTAAACTATCTCGGATTTTTTCCAATTTGTCATCGAAATCATCCAAATCGAGAATCAAGTTATCCGGGTGAGTGATATTTTCTTCTTGCAATTTATCTGCAATTTCAATAACATCATTAATTGTATTCTCAACATAAGCTTCTTCCAATACTTCTTGAGCGTCCTCGATAATCGTTTGATCTGGAGCAGGGGCAACTACTCTCGAGTGGTCACCAGATTTCTCCATGAATTCCTGCCTGAATGATTCTAAGTCAGTAGTTGGGCTGACAATAGTTTCAGTAATTTTTTCTTCTTTTTCGTCAAATTTAGCGATCCAATCTTCTGCTTCTTCAACTATTACCGTTGGATTTTGTTGTTCATAATATTCTTTATCTTTCTCAATTCGATGACGAATTGCAAGTAATACTCCTACCGAGCCAATCAAACTGACAACAATAATCAGTATTGTCTGTAACCATCTTTGAAGGAATAATGTTAGGTCAGAGGGGTCATCATTATTTTGTTGATTCTGACCTGTCCCTGGGGCTCCTGCAATTGTCGCTGAATGTTCAACGGTGTATGTCAATGTGGGGTCTCTAACTGAACGGACCTCAACTGTTAGTAGTGCTTGAGTTTCAGTAGGAGCCTCATCTGGAACTTCCATCCAAACTTCAAAAATTACAGTTTCTCCTTTAGGAACATCTAGAATTTCAAATGCCCTTCCAGTTTCCTCAGCAGACACTCCAGAAGGCGCAATTACACCAAAATTAGTGAATACATTACTATCGACACTCACAACAATTCCATCAGGGCCATTTCCAATGTTGCGGATTTCCCAATAACCGGTTAAAACCCCATCACTTATTTCCGAGTCCGAGCGCAATACTTCCCAAGAGTGAACAGCATCAACTGTAACATCGAATGATACTTCAGCGGGAACCCATCCATCTACTTCCATTTGAATTGTCACCGTTCCAGTTAATTTAGAATCAAGTCCTTCAGCAACAGTAGTTACTACATCAATTCCATGAACTGTTTGCCCCGGCTCCAGATAGTGATTTTCATCCGCTATGTTTACGCTTAGCCATTCAGGCTGCTCAGTTATACTGAGGTTAAATTGGAACCCTGCATCTCCTGTGTTTCCAAGGAATAATTCTGTAAGACACGATTCACCGGGTTTTACATCAAAATTACAATTAATATTAGTTAGGCCAAGTTCTCCCCCTGAGCGTGGGACTATAATCACAGTTTGTAGAAAAACCGCTGGTTCTTGCAGACCAGCACCCCATATCTGATATTTTATATCGATAGATCCAGCCGATGAATATGGCGCCTCAACCTGCATTCTAACAAGTGCAGTTTCACCGGGATTCATTCCCTCAAGTCCGGCTTTATCATAGATGATGGCCGTCCAATCTAGGTAAGCGAACGAAGTGCCGGGTGTGCCAGATGGATTCCCTTCAGAATCTAAAGGCACCATGTCGATTTGAAGGGTATTTTGAACATTTCCAATATTTCTGACGAGTACTTCTAGATTGACAATTCCACCAGGATCTATAGAAGCACTACCCCCTCCGCTGACTAATTCTATTCCTCGCCATACCCCATATCGCATAGAGAAGTTGTACCAATCTTGAGAACCATCTGAATCGGATGTAAGATGGACGCTGAATGAATGTAGAGAATTAGCTAAAGGAAAACCAGCACTGACATTTGGCGCTTTTATTGAAAATTGGATCCACTGAATTATATCAGATGGCGCATCGTATGAATGGCCTACTTCTGGAGATGTTGGCTCATTCCAACTGAGAGTCCAATCATCCGGTCCAGTTATTGAAATCAATGCAGTTGTATCTATCTCTGCGTTATTAGTGAAATTAACACCAACTCCTATTGTGGACCCAGGTTCGATATTGAATATCGAACCTGATTGTACACCAAAAGTAACATCGTTTCCTTCAAATTGCCAAGGATAAATGTAATCGGGAGTTTCATTGAATACAGTAGCGGCAGCAGCTTGTTGTAATTCAAGCGCGCGTGAGGCTGAAATTCCACCAGTACTCGATAGACCCACAGGGTCATCTCCAGTAAGGCTTGCAAAGAATACACAAGCGGCAAGATAGGTTCCATCCATGGAGGGGTGAGAATCATCACTAGCGTACAGATTTGAGAAAGAATTTCCATCGCTGGTGGGCTCTATTCCCTCAGACTCAACTAGTTCGTATATGTGTTCAAAGGCTAAACCAACAGGTGCAATATATGCTGGGCGCTCCTCAGTAGAGATGTTTTCTGCAAACATTTCGTAACCATCTTTCAGATGATTCTGCATGGTCTGATAGTCTGGATATCTCCAAGCGTTGTTTTGGTCCCCATTTTTGTAACCCCAAGTCATGAAGAATACTGTATCGCCTCCTTTCATATCTACTCTTGAATCAATGTACTCAGCACCCGACAGGCTATCTTGCCAATATTGTGAAGACACTGGAAATCCTGGTACTTGACTCTGATCTTGTAGAATGACATAATCCCAAGAGTCCCTAAGGATGGAATTCCAATCAGAATTGTTTGTTTGAGCTTGTTCACCATGCCAATCTAGAGTCTTCCCTCCACTAGTCTTAGAAACAATATTCGGATTGTATCCTGCTTGATTTAGGGTATTCTCTACTCTAATTGAAAGTTGGTTATTTGAGGTGTATGAATTACCAAACATCAGAATGTCAAGTGAGGGGGTTTTAGCTGATACTGAATTCTTATCATTAGACTCTAGAACAGGACCTGGCGTGTTGATTGTCGCAAGCAAAAGAAAAACCATCACAATTGCTGATAGCCTCCCCTTCATGTACGACGCTCACCGTTCTTACCTTTGATTACTATCCCTCTGTGTTGAATTACCAAGCAAAGGTACTATGGTCTAGGGTGCTGTTCGATGATTATGGCAGGAGCATGGCCCTTCGGTAAGAAAAACGCCCCTCCCGAACCAGAATTGAAGCCTAAGAAGGAAAAAGTCGTAGAATACGAGCGTAAACCCGATACTGCTCAAAAGGAAATAATTGATGACAAGAGTCACCTCAAGGACAAGTCCTTCCTTGATGCTATGGCTCTCCTTGGTGATGGCGATTAATTCTGAGGAAGGACTTTGATAAATTATAGAACCGGGTCTGGTATTATACGACCTAGGGTTTCAAGATTGAATTCACCCGCATGGATTGGAACTTTCAATCCAAATTCTAGACTAACTGCAGGATCTATTTCTCCAATCTGCCCTACTTCTTCTTCGTTCACCATTACTTTTGCACCTCTTCCAGTAATCCATGGCCCTACCCCTGAATCAGTTGGTAACCACTCTACATCGGATAGGTCTGCGCCCAAATCTCTGAGAAGAGCTTGAGCGAATCCTTTGGCTGTTGCAAATCCGCCATCTACTTCAGCACATGCCCAAGCACAATTAGTATGATTGTGTGAATTCAATACGATAGTACCTAATTCATATACACGCTGTGGCAATTCATGGTGTCGATTGGCTGCAAGTAACTGCAATAGACTAGGGGTAATTCTCTGCCTAAGTATAGTATGGTCGTTAGTGATTGGATTGGCCAATCTGGTTATTTCTCCAGTTTGATGCCATCGGACTCTATCGAATTGATCTCTGTCACATGATAGTGTCAAACTCTGAGTTTCTTGCAACCCCAGTGACTGTAGGCTATCGCGAATCCTCCGATTAAGGTGTGATGAAGATAGTGGTATAGCATCTAAGTGGACTGTAGATAGAATAGTTGGCATATTTTCGTAACCATAGCCAATAGCTATGTCCTCAACGAGGTCTACAGGGTGCATGATGTCTGAGCGCCATCGCGGCATTTTGATTACATGTTCTTGTTCTCCAACAACCAAATCAGCCCATCTTTCAGCCGAATTCACCCCCTCCGTAATCACTTGAGTTGTAACTAGCTCCCCTCCCATCTTTGCGATGGCTGAAGAAATTTCTTTTTCTTCCAGCGTTAAGCCTAGAATCCGATGAATCAGTCTATCTGAAACTCTGTGTAGTTTAGCATCCCCTAAAGGAGCCATACGAGTTTTCCCATTCCATTCAGTAATCTGAACACACTCAACATCTCCTCCTCTTTCTGCAAGAGATAAGCAAATTAAGAGTAGACAGGTTTCAACAGCCCTCTCATCCCAGCCCGTCACATCAATGAAGAAATCTGTAGTTGATTCTGTTACCGTGGTATGTTCTCCATTAATTATCGGTGGGAATGAAAGAATATCATCATTTGAATCAACAATTACGGGAAATAATTCTAATCCTTCCATTAAATGTGCATAATCCATTCCCTTGGGGTGTTCTGTTAGTATTTGGTCGATACTCATTTTTTCATTCATTGCTAGTGGCACAAATTCGTGACTCTTGGGTACGGTAATGACCTTGAATGGGGGCACTAACTTAGAGAGGTCGTGAACACCTATTGAGGCGAATCTTCGTCTGCGTCCAAGGCTGAGGTGAAGTTTTTCTTGATGATCCATTAGAGACTGAATAAATTCATTCTTCTGCTCAGCAGAATCTCCAGTATTTACTCCACGAACGACAGCGCCTAGAATCACAGGACGTACAGTTTCCAAACTTTTGTCGACGGTCATGGTTATTCCACCGTCAGTAACATCCATACTCGGATTTTGGTTTTCTGAGTGAAGAAAGGCTCGAGCTGCACGAGCCATAGTCTCGTGACTTAGAAGATCAGGACGGTCTGGAAAGACCTCAATCTCAATTTGTTCATCATCTGCTCCCTCAACTACACAACCAATCTGTGAGAGCCTTGCAACCCAGTCTTCTGATTCATAATTTGAATTATGATTCTGTTGAATCAATTCAAGAATACTGTTTTTTAGGCTAATTGTTGGCAATGAATCACCTTAGTTCTTCATCCACATAGGAAGAGGTCTGTCATATCCAACAAGCCTCAATCCGGAAATAGCCGCTGTTTCGTAATCAAGAGCACGTAGATTGCTCCTACTCATTGCTTCTAAGTCTGAAATTCCTAATTCTCTCATCCATCCTCTCAAGGTACTGTCAAGCCAACCGAGAAATCGCTCGATGTCATCGTCAGGTGGTGGTGCTATAATTCCAACACAGCCCGCCGCCTTCGCTATGAGTAAATCCTCTGCTGCAGGTGTTTCATCCAACTCTATGAATATGCTTCGGCCTTGATTGAATAGATTCATCGCTTTGGCTGCTAATCCGATTCTAGGTAAAGTGGATGCTGCTCTGGTTCCACCGGGTCCTGCAGCGTCTACAATTGCACCATCTAAATCTAGTTCAATTATCAATCGGAATAGGTGTTCGACTCTTACCACACTATCTCTAAGGAAAACAAGTGAATCATCAGACATTCTGCTATATAATGAGACTAACAAAGCTTCAATTTCAGCATCATTGAGAGCAGGTAGGCTGCTTAGGTCTAGAACAAGTCCAGCACAATTATGTAATGTCTCAGCAGCATCAAGTAAATTGTCTTCCGTAATCCAAATCAAATCGTTTTTCCTTGGTTTATTCCTGACAATTCCTGGTTGATTGATACCGTATGGACCTATTGAATCTCCCATGTTTTCACACTCGATTATCCAAGGTAATGGTGCTAGAAGTCCGTTTTCTTCCATTCCTGCCGGAAGGATGAGTGAAAGAGTATCTAGGGTAGCAGTATTTGGCAAACGGTCATTGGCACCTGGGACTAATCCGATACTCTCAAAGCCCTCTGAAATCAAATATTCGGGTGCTTCTCCAGTATCTTTCGAGCCGCTAACGGATTCAATTACTAATGCATCTGAATCGAGTTGCAGTCCTAGTGGTTCAAGTATATCTGCAAATTCTTCGAGTTCATTATCCAGGATACTTCGCATTGTTGCTCCTTCACCCGGAGGTGGGCAACTTCCAGCGACTATGATACGACCTCCAGTCATACCATAACCGGGTTCTGAACCCGCACTTCCAAGAACCAACAACACTCCTCCTTCCATACAAGATCCCGCTTTTTCTCCAGTATGTCCACGAATCACAATTTTTCCATCACGCATACATGACCCTGCGTGGTTTCCAGTTGAACCCTGAATGATAATTTCACCACCGTTCATTCTGTGTCCGGTTTTTCCACCCGCGTCTCTTTCTATGGTGATTCTACCTGATTTTTGAAATGCTCCAAGCATTGATGTGCAACTGCCTTGCAAAGTGAAGTTTCCTCCATCATTCATCGCACCCGCGCATTCGCCTAAATTACCTAGGAGTAGAACTCTTGAATTTGAAGGCAGATGAGTAATCACTCCGATTTCACCTTTCTTCGGTTTTTCATCACCTTGCTTACCCCATCCTATGCGTACAAGTAGGTCTCTCTCAAGTGCCTGTTCAAGCATTTTATCGAGGTCGCGATTGAGTTTAACACTCTTTGCAGTGACGTCGCGCATGGTAATCCCAACCCTTGACGGAATGGAGACGGTCTTCATTCTGACGGGCAATAGGACTCAAAAAATTAGATTCAAAGTGCACTCGAAACTCGCCATTTTGCCATTTTCCTTTGAGAGCATCATTCATAGAGTTCGGGCGAGGACGAAAGAACGCCCAGAGGGCGTGTGGTGTGACCATGGGGACAATCAAAGTTGCAATCAATGGATTTGGAACTATAGGCAAGAGGGTTGCCGACGCAGTTGATGCCCAGGATGACATGGAAGTCATTGGAGTGACTAAAACAGGCCCCTCGTTTGGTTGTGATCTTGCAGTCAAGAAGGGTTTCCCTCTATACTGTACTTTTGATGACGAAGGCCGTATTGCAGCCTTTGCCGAACAGGGCTATGAATGCAAAGGCGGGCTATCTACTCTTCTTGATCTTGCAGACATAGTCGTAGATTGTTCACCAGGTAAGATGGGGGCTGATAACCTCGCAAAGTACAAGGCAGCCGGAATCAAACACATGTTTCAGGGTGGAGAAAAGCACTCATTGACAGGAACTTCCTATACTTCATGCGCTAACCATAGTGAAAACCTCAACGCGGACGGTGCTCGTGTTGTATCATGCAATACTACTGGACTTTCTCGTACACTTGTTCCACTTTACGAACACTGCGGCTCACTGAAAGTTGAGTGTACAATGATTCGTAGAGCTGCAGACCCTGGAGACTCCAGTAAAGGCCCAATTAATGCAATCAAGCCAGTGCTGAAAGTACCAAGTCATCATGGTCCTGATTTGATGACTGTAAAACCTCAGATAGAAATCAATTCCCTAGCAGTTGCGGTGCCAACGACTATTATGCATGTTCATTCGATAATCGCTGACTTACCAGTAGGTCATGGGTTGACTACAGAATCAATCATTGAAATGTGGAAGAACCAACCTCGTGTAATCGTCATGAGTGGAAAAGAGAACCGAATAACGACAACAGCTGAGGTCATGGAGATGGCCCGCGACATTGGTCGTAAATGGGGAGATTTGCATGAGATTTTTGTCTGGGAGGATGGTGTTAAATTGATTGAAAACCGCCTTTATTACTTCCAAGCCATACATCAAGAGAGTGATGTTATTCCTGAGAATGTAGACTGCATTAGG
>DUIL01000084.1 GCA_013330385.1 Candidatus Thalassarchaeaceae archaeon | reverse complement strand
TTGTTAATTGCTGGAACTTGGGAATCCGGAGCATTAGGGTTTGAGAATCAGAAAAATGCAGGGGGGAGAGATGGCTTTATTGCAAAAATAGATGATAATGGTACTTTCATAATAATGGGAGTTTTTGGTTCATCTGGTGAAGATTCTCTTATCGATTTTGAAATCAATGACGAGAAATTTATCGTGAGGGGATATTTACATGGAGATGGGGATTTTAGTGAAGAAAATCTACCAGCGAGAGGAATTAAAACAGTCTATGAAGCCCACCTACAAGATAATGATTGGACTGGTGCTTGGCATATTGATGAAGAATTAATTCAAGGTGATGTTGGTCGTATTTGGTGTGGTTTCTAAGAAATACCAATGGAAAGCTATGAACATATCCGTTAGTATATTGCGAACGAACATGTTCGGAATTAGGGGGATAACTGAATTCCACTTTGGAGAATTGAAGAACGATGGCGCCTTACAGTGCAAGTGATGAAATTCAAACACTAATGAACCGTGATGTAATTGTAATTGGACCAGATGATGATCTCATAATGGCTGCTGCAAAGATGCACGAACAGGGAGTAGGGGCATTACCAGTGGTAGAAGATGGGATGAAGATTATCGGCATCTTGACTGAGAGAGATATTTGCAGAGAACTTGGAAAGGGTTGTAGTAGATTAGAGCACGTTCTTGTCAAAGATGCAATGTCATCAGCCTTGGTATACGTTCAACCAGAAGAAACTCTAGACGGAGTTATTGCACGCATGAGTGATTATCACTACAGAAGAATACCTGTTGTAAAGAATGGTCAATTGGTAGGAATTATTAGTCAAACTGATTTTCTTAATCACTATCCTGAATTAATTAGTTCACATTCTTGGTGAAACACGCTAGAATATTCTGCTACATTCACTGAGATTCTTTCAGCCAAACTTTCATTGTGCAAGTCTGGCAAATTGGTCTACTGGTTATCTCACCGCATTCTTGACAATGAGAAACTTCTGTATGTGGATCTATTTTTGCCGCCCGGTGGAGTTCACGAATTTGCTCTAGTGCGTGGAGTAGTCCATGGCGTGCACCAGGAGTCTGTTCCTCAAGTGAGGCAATTATTGAGCGGCTTTGTTGACGCATTGCGCCTTGTGCATGTGGGCAATCTCCATGATGAATAGGAAGACCCTTGCTGATGGCATGAGCATGTATTTCCTGTTCGGGAATCCACCTTAAGGGCACAATCCTAGGAGCCAATCCTTCGATTGGGGTTTCGGTATGAGGTGCAAGACGAATTGAACGGTCAATTTCACCTTTCTGGAGGTTCATCAGAATTGATTGTGCCATGTCATCTAAATTGTGACCAAGTGCCATAACATCAGCACTTACCTTGTCGGCAAGAGCATTTAGGCTCTGACGCCTGAATACACCACAGTATGAACAAGGCATCATGCCTTTCGCCTGCTCGTAATTTTCCGCCATTATAGGCATTCTACGAACCACCTCATCCATTCGCTCAAATCCCATCTCCTCATAACTCAAAGTGACAAACTCAATTGATAATGACTCTGCTAATTGCCGTGCACATTCTAGAGAAGGAGCGCGATACCCATCAATTCCTTCATCTACACATCCAGCTATTATTTCCACATCTCTTCTCTTACCGATGATATCAACTAGCATATCTAGAAGAACTGCTGAATCCTTTCCCCCTGAAATACAAGCAAGGATTCGAAAGGGGCTACCATCTTCGTGTCGAGCATCTTTAGGAAGAACCAATTGTGTTCTGAGATCTTTTGATACACGTTTACGGATAGAATGAGCTAAATCTCTACCACAGAAATGTTGACCACTATACTGCTGATGTATGATTGCAGGCCGACTACAACGACTACACTGCTCAACAGACAGGGCCGCGGCCATATCCATTGGACTGACCACTGAGGCTTGAAACCAACTGTATGACTATTGTTTGTTTGAATCGGTGGATTGATGGGGTATATTCAATTCAAGCACCATATGAGTGAGGTACGCCCCCTGCCTAACAGAGCAGAAAATCCAGGGAAAAGAACCTCACCTTGGTTGGACCGATTTGTACTAATCGGATTCCTAATTATCGCATATGAAGTCAGTGATGAAGTTTTGAATTTCCTTGAACCTGAGATTGGTGTGATCGCAATTCCAATATCACTAATCGGACTTTTCTTAGTTGCTGTTCTAATGGCTGAACAAATTCTAATTCTTATCGAAAAAACACGTGGAATCAGATGATTAAAAGTTCACGACTCGGAATCGTTTTTTCGCAAATTGGATATTCCGGCTTCAATTAATCCACTAACCCTCTGCCATGGTACAACATATCGCATTCCTGCAACTGCTAACAAGAATAGACCTGCTGAGATCACCTTTCCATAGGTTAACTGTAATTCTAATGATTCAGAAACTTGTCCACTCCATTGTGATCCTTCTTCAAGAATTGCTACTATGTTGAGCATGAAACTGTCGAACTCAAGAGCTAGAGCAGTAGTTAGAGCCACTGCTGCGATAATAGCAACCGTGTGAAGTACGTGATTGTTAACCACGCTGTTGAATTGGCGGACGTATTCAGAATCTGATTTGGACACTTCTGGAAGCATCATTGCATACTCTAGATGGCCAACTACAGCATTGCCACTTTCATGGAATAATAGCATAAGAATAGCAATCTCAAGAAGTTGTAGCGCTAAGGGGGAAATCAAACCACCATAGAGAGTCGCCTCTCCAATCTGTGCTGGAAGTGGGTTAAGTCCGATTCCGGATACTGCATCAGTAATTCCTTCAAAGGTCAGTAATGCATGTAATCCTATAACCATGAGGAAGAAACCTACAGCCCAAGTTAGTGAGCGACGAGAAAGTCCCCAAATTCCAATCAGACCTACTAAGATTGGAGCAAATACGACTCCAAGGAAAAATAACTCAATTCCAAGTTGAAGTGGTTGGAAGAGTACATCAAGATGATTCATGTAAGGGTTAGGTTGCCCGAATGGCAAATGGAATCCATATTCTAGTATCGAGGAAAGCCAAGCACCAAGGAAAGGAAGGATGGACCATGCCGCAATCAATCCGATACACGACCTCTTTGTCCATAGTTTGATTTTCTCATTTCGGGTTAAGTAAAATATCCACAAACCTGTGAAGAGAAAACAGAGAGTTAGTGGGACTACCTGACTAGAGAAGCCCTGTGAATCGATTCCGGTCAAAAATCGTGGCAGTATTAATCCATCAGTATCATCATAAAGATTGTCGTCGAAAGATTGGTCCACCCAACTTAGACCTCTAGTATGTTCGTATGAGGGGCACCAATCACCACCTGATTCAATAAAATCAGAATCACATGGCCCATACACCTCAGACATACGTAAGAACAGAAGTAAGAGAGCTGCAGTGGCTATTGTCTGTAAGAAGAGAATTTGCCAGCGTTTACGTAAACGAGGTAAGTGTAGAGTTTGACTGGGGGGTACATTTTCCATTGCCATAATTCCACCTCCAATTAGACTGTCTTCACCTGTAATAGAGCCTGAGATAACTCAACATCAGGCATCCAATCAATAACCTTAGCACCATAACCAGAAATTGCAGTGAGACGATTCTGTCGCTCAAGTTTGAGGACCTCGTACGACATACGAGGAATGCGGCTTACTAGACGCTCAAGATCGATACTACTGGGAGACAGAACAATGACCTCATGGCCCTTTCCTGCTAGGTTTCTAATAGCTGAGAGTGTGGTTCCATCTCCTTCAAGACTGCTGATAATGAAAACAGGTGAGCCTCTGGATATTCTAGAAGTCATGGCATTGGTAACAGCCTGTAATGGCATACTACCCTTCGGTTTGACTCCAGCTAACATACTGAGAGTCTTGTAGTACTGCTTATCACCAGTCTCTGGTGATAAGTAATTCATCCGGTCTCCATAAGTTACAATTGACACTGAATCACGACGTCGTATGAAATAATTAGCAATAGACGCCGCAGCGATTGCCCCCATCTCAAGAGGATTTTTCAGAACCGTACCTATACGCGCTACATCTCGAATATCTAGTATAATGAAAACATCAGTTACCGCATCACGAGTTTTCTCATTAACCATCAATTCGCCAGTGCGTGCGAATGCCTTCCAGTTGATCATGCGAAAGGCATCACCAGGAAGATACTCGCGAAGCGAGTAAAATTCCATACCCTGACCTGGTGTTTTCAGTGTTGTAGCACCAGTATACATCTTAGGAACATTAGAGCGAAGAAGAGCCTCCTCAATTTCACGAACCTGAGGGAAAACGGTGATATCAGTTCTATCTTCTATTGTAGATTCATTGACAAAGAGGTTGAATGAATTTCGATGACGAACTGAAATTGGACCCACTGTAAAGTGTCCACGTAGAGGGCATCGAACTGTGTATCGTAATGTTGCTGATTGACCAGGTCCTAGGTTCATTCGCATCTGATTTATGCCTCGGCGCATTTTCATTTCGTGTGGGACATTGTCAAACAACTCGAGTAACTGAGTACGCCTATACGAATTATTTGTAACTTGAACTTCAATGAGAATATCATCACCTTTGTAGACGTTCTGAGCAGAAATATTCCTAGTTATCTCGAGTTCGGAATGTCCGGCTACCCACCCATTGATGACAATAAAGGAAACGAAGGTGAGACCAATAATCATGAGTTGAAAGTGGGAAATCATCATTCCAATAAGAATCAAAGATATACCACTTGTGAGCATGATTGCAGCCTTACGTGTCCACATCAAACATCACCCCCAGATGGAAGCTGACCCCATTCTTTGATTTTCTTGATTATTCCGACTAATTCTTCTGTCTTGTATCGCTTATCCTCAAAGATGAATTGGACTAGTATAGGATCTTCAATCATCTTCTGCAACTCAACTGCTGGAAGTGCGTCAAATTCCTCTCTAGACAGAGTATTCAGGTTCCTGACACGGCTCAAGAATACTTGACGTATCTTAGCAGGACGTTGGTAGTATTCATATCTTCTAGCATCTCCAAAACCATAGTAGATAATTCTGAAAACATGTCGCCAATCGTCAGGATCATCCTTCCTAATGAGAACTGCTTCAAGAATAATGAAGAGACCTAAGAAGAGAATCAACATTGCCATCCAATCATTGGTGAAGTATACCAGAATGTAGTAGATGAGATTGTAGGTGTCACCCATGGCATTCGTTTGTTGATGTCG
>DUIL01000014.1:4277-5366 GCA_013330385.1 Candidatus Thalassarchaeaceae archaeon | reverse complement strand
GCATGAGATGCTGAAAGAGATGGGCCTTTCATCCATTGATGATTTATTCTCAGACATCCCTGAGGAGGTTCGTAGAACTGAAGTTCTTCCATTACCTGAGCCTCAATCAGAGGAGGAAATTCTAGCTGATGCGCAACGTTTGTTGGGGGCAAACATCGACTTAGATTCACGCCCATCATTTCTATCAACTGGATTGGCTAGAAACTTTGTTCCTACTATGGTTGGGATGTTAGCCACTAGAGGAGAGTTCCTTACGGCTTACACTCCTTACCAACCAGAAGTATCTCAAGGAATGCTACAGGCTATGTGGGAGTTCCAAACAATGATTTCAGAATTAGTTGCTCTTCCTGTATCAAATGTCTCGATGTATGATGCCAGCACATCAGCCGCAGAAGCAATCACCTGTGCGGTCAGAGTCAAGGGTCGTAAGGCCGAGCAAAAAGGAGTAGTCTATGTTTCACAATTTGTTCCCCCCCACCGTCTTTCAGTGATTGAGAATTATACACAGGGTGGTGGGATTGAATTGCGTATTCTTCAGCATGGTGAAAACGGACAAATTGATCTTGAGGCTGCGCATGTAGCAGCTGGTGCTTGTGCCGTATATGTTGAACAGCCCAATGCCTTTGGCCAGTTAGATGAGGGTATTACACGTTTGAAGGAAATTATTGGAGAACATACCGCGTTAATCGTTGGTGTTGATGCGGTATCACTAGGTATTGTTGAGGCGCCCGGGAATTATGGGGCGGATATCGTTGTTGGAGAGGGGCAGCCTTTCGGAATCGGTCCAACCGCTGGTGGGCCATTGTACGGATTATTCGCCTGTAAAATGGATTACTTACGCCAGATGCCTGGCCGTATTGTTGGAAAGACTCTGGATGAAGATGGCCGTGATGCTTTCACATTGACTCTTTCAACTCGTGAACAACATATTCGTCGTCATCGTGCAACTTCTAACATTTGTTCTAATGAAACACTAATCGCTTTGATGGGTGCTATGCACATGGCTCTCTTAGGTCCCGAAGGCCTAGAGCGTCTAGCATTACGTGTTGCAGCAGCCACAGAGGCTACAAAGAAAGCAATTTGTTCAAT
>DUIL01000014.1:0-3855 GCA_013330385.1 Candidatus Thalassarchaeaceae archaeon | reverse complement strand
TTATTCATGGATGAGAAAGGAGTTCTCGGTGGATTCGATCTTGGAGAATGGTGGGAATCTAATTCTTCATGCCTTCTGATTGGTTGTGATGATAGAACTAGTCAGTCAGATATTGATGCCTTAGTTGAAGCACTTAGTTCTTGGATTGAGGTGGTGTGCTCTTGAGTGACATATACGAATTCAATGGAGCGGCGGGAAGTGGTTGGTCTCAGCCACCTCCTATGTTTGAAGGAGCGGAAGAAACAATCCCAATTGCTCTACGCAGATCCAAGCTTCCTGAATGGCCAAGGGCTAGTGAACCAGAACTTGTCAGGCATTATACATGGCTTTCACAGAGAAATTTCGGAATAGATACAGGATTCTATCCATTAGGTTCGTGCACAATGAAACACAACCCTAGAGTTAACGAGAGAATTGTCAACCTTGCAGGAATTGATAGGATTCACCCACTACAACCGGAGCATCAGATCCAAGGTTTGCTCGCTATCTTCTTTGAGATGCAAGAGATGCTTGAGATATGTGCTGGAATGAATCAAGTTACGTTACAACCAGTTGCTGGCGCTCAAGGTGAATTTGCTGCAATTAGATGTATACAAGAGTACCATCGTGACATTGGGCAGAGTCATAGAGACAAAGTCATCGTTCCAGATTCTGCTCACGGGACTAATCCAGCATCTGCGGCAATGTGTGGATATGAGATAATTGAGATTCCTAGTGGCTCTGATGGTCGGCTAGACTTGGATGCTTTGAGAGCTGCAGTTGGAGATGACACGGCGGCGATGATGGTTACTAATCCTAACACATTAGGAATCTTTGAGCCGGAGATTGCACAAGCCGCCGAGATAGTTCATGCTGCTGGTGGCCAAATGTACTACGATGGAGCCAACTTCAATGCGATACTTGGTAAAACAGACCCCGGACGCATGGGATTCGATGCAGTACATTACAATCTACACAAGACCTTCAGTCAGCCCCATGGTGGTGGTGGCCCCGGTAGTGGACCTATAGGTGTCAAATCACATCTCGCAGCATACCTACCTGCACCTGTAGCAGACCGGGTGGAGACTGAAGGTGAGGGTATTGTTGGTGACGGGTTTCGTTACTTCTGGAGAACTCCTGAGAAAAGCATCGGCAAGGTTCAACAATGGCATGGAAATGCAGGTGCGGTAATCCGTTCTTGGGCCTTCTATCGTAGGTACGGACGTGAGTTAGAGAAGATGAGTGAACATGCCGTCCTCAATGCAAATTACCTCCGTCATCGGATTATGCAGGGCGCTGAAGGCGTTCATGCAATGCCACTAGATGGAGCGCCAGCAGATGTAGTGAAGCATGAATTCACGTTATCCATGACTCCTCTGAAGGATGCTGTAGGTGTTTCAGGTAAAGATGTAGCAAAGAGATTGCTTGATTATGGTTACATGTCTCCAACTCTGTATTTCCCAATGATAGTTCCTGAATGCCTAATGATTGAACCGACTGAGACGGAATCAAAAGAGGTACTAGACAAATTTGCGGAAGACTTCCTTGCGATTCTAGCAGAAGATCCAGAAATTGTTACAACAGCACCACACGACACTAAGGTTCGTAGAGTTGATGAAGTTCTAGCAGCTAGAAGCCTAGTGCTTCGTCATCCACTTTCTGACTGATGAGTGCTTCTAACCAAATATGAGCAGGTTTACCGACAATATGTGGAAGCGGCTCGCGATTCAGAATGGTTGTGTGGTGAATCGCACTGGTTTCCTAACCACGATTCTGCTCCAAAACACATCAAAGGAGAGGTAGAACCACCTTCTTCCTGGAGTCCAACCACTGCTCAAAAAGGCAGTCGTGGTTGGATTCGTCAACGTCTTTCCCCTCTAGGGCCAATGATTCTCTACACAACTGCTTGGGCACCATTTTTCCTTATCGCTTCTTCATTCCCACTTGCATTCCCCGGACGAACTCCTGATGACCAGAATGTGGCCTTGGTGCTATTTCTCATTAGTTGGTTGTTACTTATCGTACCATTTTCCCGTCTTAGAGACGGCTTAGTTAATCGTGCACGTTCTGGATTCTTTGACATGTATCCATTTGAAACCTCTCTGATTCTATTGGGTACTGTAGTGTTCTTCCTTCATGTCTTAATTTCCCCTCTTGTTGGTTGGTTAGCCTACCTTATTTTTGGATTTGCTCAGTATAGAACAATTTCCAATATCACAGAATGTGTGGGTCACAATTCCGCTCGCTGGTTGCTTCCAATTAATCGTAAAGACATTGCAGAAGATATCCTTGGTGATGGTTGGGAAAGGGATTCTAAGACTTTTCGAAACGGACCAATTGCACATTGGGGATTTCCCCTTCCTGGATACGCCGCTACCTTAGTTGGAGTTACAAGAGGAAAGGACTCATTCATCGCCTTCACTTTGAAGCACAGGGGTGGTACTCTTCACGACCCTTTCTCTGAAGAAATTGCATCCGACGAGAGGTTCTCATCTATTATTGAAAAACCACCTGTTAATATCTCAGGAGAAATGTGGCCAACACGTTTTCTAAATATGGATGAGGAAGAGTAAACCTCGATTATTGATGTAATTTTTCTTCTTTGATTTGAGTTCCTGCCTACGGCAGGCATTTGTACCGGCCGCAATCCGCCGAAGCATGGACATCTGTGTTGTTCTAGGTTCGAAGTCCGACCTACCCATTGCTGAGAAGTGCCGTTCTGTGCTAGATCAATTCAATGTAGATTATGAAATTAGAGTTGCTTCCGCTCACCGAGCACCGAAATACCTCGAAGGAATAATTGAGTCGGCAGAATCTTCTGGCTGCAAAGTTTTCATTGGCATGGCAGGTGTTGCAGCAGCACTTCCTGGAGTAATTGCTTCAATGACTAATCTACCAGTAATCGGAGTTCCAGTCGGTGGCAAGGTCCCCCTTGATTCTCTGCTTTCTATAGTTCAGATGCCCCCAGGGATGCCCGTTGCTACTGTGGGGGTAGATCGTGGTGACAATGCAGGTGCATTAGCAGTTCAAATTCTTTCAATATATGATGAAAGTCTTGCTTCAGCTTATTCAGAATACAGAGCCAAAATGACTGCGAAAGTTATCGCTGATGATGAATCAATACAGGGATGAAGCCGAAATGCAAACCCAGATGCTCATTGATGAGGCTATAGAGACTTTACAGTCTCAGATCGATGATACTGCAATCATTGCTTGTTCAGGAGGAATAGACAGCACGGTTGCTGCAGTTTTGGCTCACCGTGCCGTCGGCAGTCTGCTACACTGCGTCTATGTTGATACTGGATTCATGCGGAAGGGTGAAACAGAAGAAGTAAGAGAAATGTTCGCCGAAATGGGCATAGAACTCAAAGTAGTTGATGCCTCAGAACGTTTCTTCACTCATTTAGAGGGCGTAACTGAGCCTGAGGCCAAGCGCATGGTAATCGGTGAACAATTCATTCGGGTTTTCGAAGAAGAGCAGTCTTTTTGCGGGGCAAAATTCCTAGTTCAGGGAACCATCGCACCAGATTGGATCGAATCTGGTGGTGGCGAAAGAGATGTTATCAAGAGTCATCACAATGTTGGTGGCCTTCCAGAAGATGTAGACTTGACTATTGTGGAACCACTTCATGAGTTCTACAAGGATGAAGTCAGAGAAATCGCACGTGAGTTGAAAATCAAATCTAGTGAGCGCCAGCCATTTCCCGGCCCTGGTCTTGCCGTACGTGTTTTGGGCGACTTAACTCGTCCACGGGTGGAAGCCTGCCGTGAAGCCTGCCATATTGTTGAAACTCATCTTCAAGAGGCGGCAGCAGAGGGGAAATGTGACCTGCCTTGGCAATATTTTGCTGCCTTATTGCCAGTCAGATCAGTTGG
>DUIL01000161.1:4006-4165 GCA_013330385.1 Candidatus Thalassarchaeaceae archaeon | reverse complement strand
CCTCATTCAAGATTCCACCGTATATTGTTGATATTTCTCCCCTCAGGTTGATGACCTACCTATGTTTCCCAATGGCATGAACGATGAGGAGTTCCTTGTCCTCGACGATGATGAGGATGATTCGACTCAGGCAAAGCCTGAGTCGACTTCACCACCGTC
>DUIL01000161.1:0-3758 GCA_013330385.1 Candidatus Thalassarchaeaceae archaeon | reverse complement strand
CGATGAGGAGTTCCTTGTCCTCGATGATGATGAGGATGATTCGACTCAGGCAAAGCCTGAGTCGACTTCACCACCGTCACAAGGATCTCTCAAGGTCAAATCCACTCTTTCCAGTGTAGGATCTTCAATATCAAATGCATTCGCAGGAATTAGAGAGAAAATGTCCTCAATCGGTAAGAAAAAAGAAACTTCAGATGAACCCGATAAAGAGTTGGAAGCCGACGATTGTTGTGATGATGGAACTTGTTCGACTGAAAATAAAGTGACTCTATCAATTCAAGAAGAGGTAGTTGAAGAACCATTAGAGGCACAATTAGTTGTAGATGGAAATGAGGAGTTTGAATGGAGTATTCGGGGAATGGATTGCCCGGATTGTGCAATGAAAGCCACCCGTGCAGTAAAGCGATTACCCGGAGTAAATGAGGTCAATGTCTCGGCCACAGAAGGTCGTGTCCGAGTCAATCTTGACGTTGCTCAAGGTCGTGTTTCAAGAGTTTCGACTGTCCTTGAGAGTCTCGGTCATGGTCCGGATATTGTCTGGAAGACCGTTCAAGCAAAAACTCCGGGAGAAGTTTCTCGTAAACTCGGAATTAATCGAAAGGGTCTACGAGCGGCAATACTAGATGTCCCCGGAGTCCTAAATGCCAGTCTTGATGACGGCCGAATTGAGATTCAATTAGTTCAAACCGATTCAATATCGGTGCAAGAGATGACTGATGAGGGATTGAATCGCTTACTCGGAGATTACACAGTTAGCGATTCGAAAAACACTAGGCTGCGCCCAGATCAAGCGCAGTTGTTAGGTGCAGTAATGACCATTCCACTTCTAGCAATTGTAATTTTAGTTGAACAATTAGAATTACATTGGTGGGTTCCTGCAGCAATCACATCTCTAGGAGTTCTATTTGCTGGTCTTCCAATGTTCAATAGCGCCATAGCTAGTATCCAAAATAGAGTTCTAGGATTTCAGGTTCTTACATCATTAGCAGTTCTTGGCGCCTTGTATCTGAGAGAATGGCCAGAGGCGTTAATTGTCACTGGATTAGTTGCTCTTGCCGCTCATATGGAAGAGAGCGCCTTAGTGCGAGCCAGAGAAGCAATGCAAGGAGGTCTCGATAGATTACCTAGGCGTGCACGTCTTGTTGGTGAACACGAACAACAACTTGGCGACAGTCAGGGGGACTCTTCTTGTGATGATGAGTGGACTCCAGTAGCCGCATTGGAGCCGGGGGATATTGTAGAAATTCGCTCGGGAGAAATAGTTCCTGTAGATGGAGTAATTGTTGACGGAAGTGGGGCGATTGACAGAGCACCCTTGACCGGTGAGCCGATGCCAGTATCAGTCAGTGAAGGTGATTTCATTGAGGCTGGTCTAACAATTACTCGTGGCCCCCTCCATGTCAAAGCCCAGGCCACCGGAGAAAACACCAGACTGGCCGACTTGATTGAATTAGTTCGTAAATACCGCGAGCAACCTTCTCGCACACAGACGAATATCGAACGCTTCACTGCCGTTTGGGTGCCATTAGTCCTGATTGGTTCCGCCATCTATGGAACTGTGACTGGCGATTTGGTAGGTATGCTCGTTCTATGGGTTGTATCCTGCCCTTGCTCTCTCTTGCTTGCAGCCCCAGTCCCTCATGCAACTGCTTTGTCCAGCGCTTCGTCCTCTGGCCTAGTAGCGCGTGGTGGAAATGTCATTGAGGCAGCAGCCGGAGTGAAACTCGCTCTTCTTGACAAGACCGGAACTCTGACTAGTGGAAAACCACGTTTGGTCAAAGTATCAGTTTCTAGTGATGAGACTGAAGAAAGCGTTCTACGCATTGCAGCCGGCCTTGAACAGCGAAGCAATCACCCATATGCTCAGGTTCTCATTAAGGAAGCAGCTGAGCATAGTAAGGCAGTCACCTCAATCTCTGATATCGAGGATGGAGAGGCAGGAGTACAAGGTAGTATGAGAGGCATTCCTGTAATTTTAGGTCGAGCGGATTGGTTGATGGAAGAAGGTGTGAAGATTCCTTACGAAATCGATTCAGCCCTCGCAGATAGTCGTCATGCGGGTTATGGAGCTAGTGTCCTTGCCGTTGACGGTCAGGCCGTTGCAGCCTTCACTTTCGCCCATGATGATGCCCGTGAAGGCGTGAAGGAGATGATTGCAGAATTACAGAGTCAAGGAATCTCGGTAGAGATTCTTAGTGGCGATGAGCAGGCTTCAGTCGAGGCATTTGCCAAGAAACTAGGACTGGATCCATCTATCTGTAGAGGAAATGTAGATCCTGAAGGAAAAGCCGCTTGGGTTTCTCAAAGAGCAAAATTCAGTCGAACACTGATGGCAGGAGATGGATTCAACGATTCAGGAGCACTTGCTGCTGCTGATGTAGGTGTAGCAGTAGGAAGTGGAGAGCAAGTCAATTTAGACGCGGCTGATGTATTGATTCCTGGAGAAGATCCTAGAGCCCTTTCCAATCTTCTTTCACTCTCAAAACGCACACGTAAAGTGGTCAATGCAAACATTGCTATTTCCGTAGCAGTAACCATTCTTCTCGTGATAACAGCGTTAGCTGGAATCAATACCAGTATCGCAGCAGGAATTGCTATTCACGAAGCTAGTGTTTTCTTGATTATCCTAAACGGTATGTTTGTGGCTGGAGCAGAAGGAAACAAATTAGGTGTTTTAGTATCTCTTGGAAAGGATTTGGTTTCTGATATCCGAGAAGCCTTCAATGTCTGGATATCCTCAGGAAAGGCGGACTCTTCAGCGACCGCTTGATTAACCCAAAGGAGGAGCGAGAACCGTGATGGACAGAGTCGAGGTCGAATCCAAGCATGCCCCGCCCCTCGCAGAATGCGCTAGTTGTGAGCATATGCTACCTCCTGGTTTAGGTGATATTACCTGTGAGATATGTGGTGCAGGATGTCGAGTTACACACGACCTAACAGTTGAGGCACTTATCGATGAGAAGGTGCCATGTCCACATTGTCACACCATCTTAGTAGCGGGAACTGATGAGCGCCCAATTGACCTAACTTGTGGTTCATGTTCAGGTGGTTTTACTCTAACTCCAAAGGTCATCAAATTAGAGATTGAATGCCCGGGCTGTGATCGTACACTTCGCATTCGTCCAAAACCAGGTAAGAGGCAATTGAATTGTCCGGCCTGTGAAACAGCATTCCACGTTACTTTCTGAATCGTGGAGTAACTTCGTTACTGGGCTTGTCCTTTGTAAATCGCTTTCACGGGCAGATTATGACCCTGCGCTCTCAAATACCCCCCAAATACCGTCGGAATGGGGATGGAACCGTGAGTGAGAGCAAGTCTCCCGATGGTAACGATACCGAAGGTATCGATGAATTAGATGTTCTCAGAGAGGCTCATGTTCGTTCCGCGGCCTCAGCAATCGACACACTGGGCCGCGCTCGTGACCGTCTAGATGATGAATCAAAATTACGTTCCAGCATGCGCCGTGAGCGCCGCAGAAGAGTATCAGAGATGGGTGATAGAGTCGATGGAATGCGCGGCGCTCTGCGTAAAGCCAATGATATCCTCTTCGAAGAAGAACTTCATCGAATTGAAGCAGATATGCGGGCTGAACTAGAAGTCGAAATGGAACGCCTAGAGACAGAGGCTCTAGAGCGTGAAGAGAGACTTCTGCGTGAAGAGATGCTTCACCGGCTACGCCGAGAGGAGAATCGCCTCAAAGAACAGTTAGATCTTGAGAGAGATAGACGAATTGAGGTTCATACAGCAAAATTACGAG
>DUIL01000192.1 GCA_013330385.1 Candidatus Thalassarchaeaceae archaeon | reverse complement strand
AATAATTCTACGAGGTGCCGAAAAGCGCAGGTGTGGTTTGCTGATGCGACGTCACGCTTGATTCCGTAATCTCTGTGCATACAATTGCTCGTAAATTGGCCTAACTTCTTTAAGAATCGGCTCATATTCAGGTTTCAATACCTCCACACTGGTTTGATATTTTGCGAATTCTTTTGATGCCCAAACTGCATCATACCAATGCTTTGCCCAGATACCATCGCATTCCTTCGGTCCTATATCCCATAAGAGCATAGAATTGTCAAATTCAATGTCCAGTTGCAAGCAAAGCTGCGAAAGCATACCTCTAGGATCTAGCAGAATATCTCTTGAGTCAACGATAATCGGAATTTGCCCCAGATCGCGCACATGTTCGACAATCAAGGCCTGCTGAGGGAGACCCGTTGCCCATGCATCGATGGCGTCAGTCTTCTTTGATAGTGAAATTAGCACCTCACTTGGATTTCGAATGAGGAAACAGTTAGTCAAAGAGGAAATCCAATCTAAATTCATATCATTAAGGATATGGTGACACATATGTTTCTGATACCAGATTCTTGAGTTATCAGGAGAATCTTGAGAGAGACTGTTGACGATGGTGTTCCAATCGGTCTGACCATTAGAAATAACCTCCGAGGCCCCAGGGTGAGCAATTCCAGTCTTGGCTAGATAGTGAGCGTACAGGGGTTCATCGGAACAATATGTATCTGGACGACTGTTGAAGGAGTACATCATTGCTGTCGAAATGTTTCGAGGGCCAGACCACATTGCAATTCTTTTGCTATTCATCTCAACCGCCACTTTGACTTCTAATCAAATCGATGTAGAGATTCTGCAGGCGCTCGGATATAGGACCACGATGCCCGCCACTCATGAGTTCACCATCATACTCTACTACCGGTGTCAAGCCAGCAAATGTGCCGGTCACGAATGCCTCGTCAGCCGTACGAACATACTCTGTAGTGAAATCCTTCTCAAAACAAGGAATATTATTTTCTTTGCATAAATCTATTATCTTTCTTCGAGTAATTCCATCAAGACAATACTCACCTGTAGAGGTCCATACCTCGCCTTTTCGAACTATGAAAAAGTGAGTTGAATTGCATGTAGCGACATTACCATTCGGATCTAGCATTAGACCCTCATCAGCACCTTTTCTACTTGCATCGAGGCAGCCGGCAATACAGTTGTGTTTGGACAGACTGTTTATGCGAGGGTCCTGTGCATTTTGATGTCCGCGAATGACATCGACAGTGGCTATACTGATACCATCAATTGCACGCTGTGGATTAGCCTTCTTGTACTCTGGAATAATGACGATGGTTGGAGGGCTCGATATAACCCAAGGCGCCTGATAAGGTGTCGGCTTCATCCCACGAGTAACTATCAATCGAATGTGGACTTGGTCATACATTTCGTTGATGTCTATTACGCTTCGTATGCGCGCAACCATTTCATTGCGTGAAATTGGAATAACCAATCCGATTACCTCAGCTGCATGCCAGAGACGATCTAAGTGGTCATCGAGAAAAACTAGTACACCCTTGTGTAAACGAAATGCTTCCCAAACACCATCCCCTAGAAGGAAGCCTGCATCCATCACGGAAACCTTTGCCTCAGGGCGTCTGAATAATTCTCCATCAATTGAAATCCAAACTTCGGAATTTCGAGGGTCGTTGGTGTATTCGTGAGTACCCACAACTGACCCTCAAACCTCAACACACTTCAGAATGACTGACCGGTGAGTCGCTCAAACATATCAGAATAAAGTTGAGCGGTTTTTTCGATTATCTCCTGAGGTAAGGCCGGGATAGGAGGTTCCTCGGTTCCTGACTGACGGGCTGCATACAACTCAGCGTGGTGCCCGGTTCCAAGATAGTGAACGCGGACAGATTCTTTCGATAACTGCACTATCTCTCCATTTTCATAGGACTCTGCATCCCACCATCTATCTTCATCAAGAGTTCCGAATGAATCTACAAGAACCGGTTTCCTATCTTTGCCAAGAGCGAACTCTTTCTTACCATCAACATGAATCAAACCTCTCTTTGCAGCTTCTTGATTTATTATTTCATCAACTTTCACAACAATATCGAGTATAGCATCAAACTCATCTTCGGTTATATTAGAAATTTTAAGGGCTTCATCTCTATCCAATAGTCGGTCAAACTTCTCAAACTTTGTCGAAACCTCAAGATATGGTTTGGGCAATTTAACACCTTCTTCCAAAACAGTGCCCGGTTCAAATCCGAACTCTTCAGCAGGAGCATCTCCCCGCTTGTATCGACGCCAGCCACTCCCGGCAAGATAATGTCTGCAAATCACCTCAAGAGGAACGAAGACATTTTCTCTATCTTGAGCAATTGCGCCCGGTTCGCGGATGACATCGAAGCGCCTAGCCAAAACTCGGTCGACAGCATTCATCTCAATAACGTGAGTGTCACAAATTCCTGCTTCTTCAACCAACTTAAACCAGTGACATGAGGTTCTATTCAATGACTCACCCTTACGTGGAATTAAACTCGGAATTATTTGATCGAAGACAGAAATCTGGTCAGTATAACGGAATTCGATGACATTTGGATCATCCGTACTCCAAACTTGCTTGACCTTGCCGTGGTAAATCATCTCGCCCATAAGCAACCGTCAGAGCAAACCGACGATGAACATTCCTCAAGAAAGATTTCAGAAATAATACAGATAACATGCCGGGTTAGTCTATATTCTGCTTTCCTTCTGAGGAAGATGTGAACTCTAGGCGCGTCGGTGTTGAGAGGATATTCTCTTGGTCCGCTTTAGAAGAAAAGACGAGAGTGGGAATACTAGTTTCTGTTTTTCTATTGGTTGCCATCTCACCGGCAATTGGGCAAAGCACAGAATCGGGTTGGGATATAGCCGAAAGTAGTGTAGATAGTGACCTAAATGCCGCTGCAGTATATGGAAATGAAATCTGGGCATTTGGCGATGGAGGTTTGATGTTATCAAGTTCAGACGAGGGTATGACTTGGAGTACAGTGAGTTCAACTACAACGGCGAATTTTATTTCTGCTGATTCGGCTTACGAATCTATGGCTGTACTAGATTCAACGGGCTCCGTACTCATAAAGCAAGGACAAGATGCAGATTGGGTCAATATTGGAACTCCAAGTGAAGGAATGACTGACCTAGTTTTGATAGGAGAAGAAAGCCTAATCTTGGTAGGAGATGAAGGGGCAATTTGGAAATACTCAGCCTCAAATTGGTTAAAGATAGAGACTCAATTTACACAAAATCTCAATGATGTTTCATTCCTTGACGAGAACAATGGGATTGCTTGTGGAGAAGATGGTACAATTCTTTTCACGGATAATGGAGGAACAAGTTGGGACTCTCGAGAATCGCCGTTAGGTGCCACAAGTTCAAACTTAGTCTCAGTAAGTTACTACAGTCGAGTTAGGATGTTTGCAGTTTCGAGTAATGGTGAAATTCTAGCATCGATTTCAGAGGGTGCACAGAATTGGTATTTAGTTGAAATCGAATCTGAAGGATACAGCACATCTCTCAATATGACTTTGACAAGTATTGAAGTGGTTTCAGGTTCCAAAATCCTCTTTTCCGGCCCTGATAATTACCTAGGTTTTAGTAAAGACGGAGGCAACAAAGTAGAACATAATTTAATCCCTGAAGGGGTCGATACATCCTTCAATGATCATGCAATGATTAATGCGTTTAAGGGAATTGTTGTTGGAGATAAAGGAGTTATCTTATTCACTGATAATTCTGGAGAAAATGACCAAGTCGGATATGAAATTCCTGATTACAATAATTTCGGAGAATTCGTAGAATATGCTGATGACATGATGTTAGATGGATTCAAGGCAACAGTGAAAATTGTTGGATTCGGTATTATTTTTGGTTTCTTAATTGGAGTTATTTTAGCTATGCTCAAAACAGCCCCAACTAATCTGAAGGGACTCGTTGAAGGTAGACCGAACGTGATTATACGAATAATTGGTGGTGGATTAATAGTAATTGGAATAAATCTATTTTGGAATGGATTAAGTGGATTTTCAGAACTTGGTCTCGATGGTATTGAATATATATTCACACCAGTAGGAGATTCCCGTGGGTTCGCTAAATTTGGATTAGGAATTGCATTTACATTATTGGGTTTATTGTTCCTCAGCAATAATGGTAAGTTCTCAAAGATGAAGATTGGTCGATTGACACTAAATCCTTGGAAAATAAGACCTCTAAATTGGATTGCAACACTGTATACCGACTTCTTCCGCAACACCCCACTAATTGTACAATTCATGTTCATTCATTTCGGGCTCAGCCTTGGTATGGAAATTCAAGATGCATACGAAAGTTCCTTCGGAGCAATTGGAACCGATGGTTTCGATTACTGGCTACTAGGGGAGAGTGCATTCATCAGCGCAATCTTCACTCTAGGACTAAACTCTGGTGCATACCAATGTGAAACCATCCGTGGAGCAATTGCCGCGATTCCATCCGGACAGATGGAAGCAGGTCGTAGTATTGGACTGACATACATGGGCACTATGAAACTGGTAATCATGCCTCAGGCCATCAGAATTTGCATTCCACCAATCGGTAATGAGATGGTTAACCTAGTCCTCAACTCCTCACTAGCCATGGTGATTGGTTATGCAGAACTTTCAAGGCAAGGGAGATTAATTATTGCCTGGACATTTCAAATCTTCTGGGCATGGGGTCTGGTAATGATTTCTTACTTCGTCGTGACTTGGACACTTGCATTGCTACTACGACGATTAGAAGAAAAAACAAAAATCCCAGGTTTGGGAATTACAGGAGGTGGATGAATGCCAGAAGTTGTCCTTTCAATAAGAGATTTAGAAAAAACCTATCCTGGAGGAGTCCAAGCTGTCCGAGGTGTTTCATTTGATGTCCATCAAGGCGAATCTGTTGCCATAATTGGCTCTTCAGGTTCTGGAAAATCAACTGTA
>DUIL01000077.1:2629-2850 GCA_013330385.1 Candidatus Thalassarchaeaceae archaeon | reverse complement strand
ATGATGTTGCTGCTTGGCTTGCTACCCAGGGATACAGCGTTCATGCTTGGTATGGACAGAATACGGAGGAATTTTACTGGTCAATTGACAAAACTCTAGAGTTGAATCCAACTATGACTTTGGACGATGGAGCGGATTTAATCTATCGTGTACATTCTGAGTATCCTCATTTAGCTGATGGAATTGTAGGTGGTACTGAAGAAACCACAACAGGAGTACAT
>DUIL01000077.1:0-2294 GCA_013330385.1 Candidatus Thalassarchaeaceae archaeon | reverse complement strand
GATTGCGAGCAATGGGAGAGGCTGGAGAACTTCGATATCCTGTAATCGCAGTAAATGATGCGACTACCAAATGGGATTTTGACAACGTTCATGGTACTGGCCAATCAACTCTTGACGGTATTATTCGCGCTACTAGCGTTTTGCTTGCTGGAAAGGTATTCGTTGTAGCTGGATATGGTCATTGTGGCAGAGGTCTTGCAATGCGAGCTCGTGGGATGGGTGCTAATGTAGTCATAACCGAAATAGACCCTATCGCGGCTCTAAAGGCTGTAATGGATGGTTTTCGTGTGATGAAGATGGATGAGGCAGCGAAAATAGGAGATGTTTTCTGTACAGCCACTGGAATGAAGGATGTTATCATCGGAAGGCACTTTGATTCGATGAAGGATGGTGCAATTGTTTCCAATACGGGTCACTATGATTGTGAGATTAATATCCCAGATCTCGAAAGTCGAGCAACTAATACTTACATTATTAGAGATAATAATGAGGCATTTGAGTTGAGTGATGACAGAACAATCCATCTTCTTGCACGAGGTCGTTTAGTCAATTTAGCAGCAGCCGAAGGCCATCCTAGCGAGGTTATGGATATGTCATTTGCAAATCAATTTCTTTCATTGTGTCGCTTAGCGGCCGAAGGTGAACAATACGAAAATATTGTTTATGATATTTCATCGACTCAGGATAGTGAATTAGCGGCATTAAAATTGGCAACAGAGGGTGTTAGTATCGATACTTTGACTCCAGAACAAATCGCTTACGCAAGCGATTATAGCGCTGGGACCTGATTTTGAAAATTACTCAATCTTCGATGGTATCAAATTCGACTGATTCATCCTCATCTTCGTTCCACCAACCTGAATCTTGTTGTTCCCAATTTGGTAGATTCGGTGTCCATTTTTGATTCAACTTTTCATCTACTTCGACAATCTTCTCAATTCTTTCCTGAAAGGCAATAGTGCGCTTGCCTAAGATTGAATTGTAAAGTTTACTTCCTCTAATTTCATCTGGAATACAAACTCTCCCGGTACTAGTTTCAACATCTAGAGCCCTATCAAGATCCATTGCGTGTCGATTCAGTTTCTGTAATAATCCAGAGGATAATCTACTGATGCCCCAAAAGAGTAACAAAATGATCAGGAAAACAATTAGGAAGCCCCATTTAGTGTTGCCAAGCAAAGTCATTGAAAATGTTCCAAGCAAGAATACGATAGGCGCTACAAAAGTCAAGAGAAAGAATGTTTCAGATAGTGGTTTCCTTGTTTTCATTCGGTCAATAATTTCCCATCTCTTGTGTTTTGAGTTCTGTGGTCTGAAAACATCATCCTTTTCCATATTTGCTGCATTTGCAACCATTTTTCTTACAGCATCCATTCTGAATAATTGTCGATTATCAGGAGTATCCATCTCAGGGCTGAATAGGATGTCTAATAATTTTCCAGCATCGTCATAATTTCCTATTCTGATGAGTACACCAATTTGCTCAATTAGGGGTGTGACCTCTCTTGGAGCAACCTTTCTTCTTCGTTCCCACCATTCAAGTGATTCTTCCATCATCCCTAGATGGTCTACGAGTAATGCTCCTCCTAGTATCCATGCATCTCTACGTTCGGGGTCGATTCTGACAACATTTTGTAGTGCAGAAAGTGAGATGGCTGCCTGAGGAAGACTAGGCTCCTCTGTTTTACCTCGTCTTACAGGAGGTAGTGAAAGTCGTGAAATCATGAACCAAGCATCTGAATGATCCGGATCTATCTTAGTGACCTCATGAGCTAGAGATTTAGCATCTTCAAATTCACCGGCTTCTTCTTGCTCGAGCGCGTCAATCCAAAGCATCTCCGCGCTCTTCGCCATAGCCATTGCTCAGGCTTTGCTAAGATGAATGCTCGGGTCGAGAATCTTCGATTGTATGATTGAATTTTGGTAATAATTCTCATCTTCTACCGCTACTTCTACCGGGCCTATTTCGACGGTTTCCGCCTCCGGTTGGCCCACGGAATCCGCCCCTTCTAGGTCTATTCGCACTACCTGGGCTTCTTCCTCTCGAATTTCCACCTTGTCTAGAATCTCCATCTCGGAATCCTCTACGGTCTCCGCCTCTTGGACCTCTTCGGTCGCCTTCTCTTGATTGTTTTCGAGGAGGCCTATCCTTGCTGTCCTGCCTATCCCTATTGCTGCGGCCACCGCCTCCACCACTAGGCTTGTCGGCTTCACAGCGATTGCATTTATTTCTGAATGCAAAGTTTGAGTTCTTACATTTTGGACAAGTCCAATCTCCACCGCGATTTCCATCA
>DUIL01000039.1:4786-11179 GCA_013330385.1 Candidatus Thalassarchaeaceae archaeon | reverse complement strand
CGGGAGTTGTAGTCTGTGTGGTTGACTCCGGAATTGAATTGAATCATCCCGACCTACAACAATTAGAATTAGCAGGATGGTTTGATGTAATTAATTCACACCAAACCCCTTACGATGATGAAGGACATGGGACCGCCATGGCTGGTTTGATTGTCGCTCAAGATGGTCTGAGAGGGGCTGCTCCGGGCGTTGACCTTCTTGTTGTAAAGGCGATAGACGAAACGGGTACTGGTACTGATTCAGGTATTGCACAAGCTGTAGATTGGTGTGTAGAAAATCAAGCCGACATCATCAGTCTGAGTCTTGGAGGTGATGGCGGATTTAGCTTTGCAGGAATTACAACCGATCAATTAGAACAAGCAGTTCAGGATGCTCTAGATGAAGGAGTCTTTGTTATTGCTGCCGCAGGAAATGATGGAGGAAATGACGATGGAGATGTTTCATCACCAGGTTCCGTTGAAGATGTAATTTGTGTCGGTGGCGTGACTCGGCTAGGAAATGTTTGGAGCGGGAGTTCACAAGGCGACAATAATGGGCAAATATGGCCGCCAATGTTACCTCGTTCTGACCCCGATAAGAAGCCAGAAGTGATTGCTCCGGGGGCAGAAGTTCCAGTATTAATGGCTGGAGGTTCAGGAGATGGTTCATGGTGGGGTTGGGCTAGTGGCACCTCGGCCTCAACCGCTTGGGTTTCAGGAGGACTAGCATTGTTGTTAGAAGCCCATCCTGAATTACAACGAGAAGGGGCAAGTGGTGGAGAAACTGCAATTGAATTGGTAAAACAACGATTGAGTGAAAATTCACAGATGGATGATGGTCAGAATGATCATGATGACTATTTTGGATATGGAATCTTCAAAATTGACTTTCTCATTGACAGTTTTGGCAATGAGTCGAGCACCCCCTTGACTAAGGAAATGGATGAAGAACAGATAGTAATGATTTCATCATCTGATGCAAATCAAGCAGAACGCCGGAAAACTGCTAAAGTCCCGCCAGTTAGTTCAACCAAGGCCGCAGAATGATTGGTATTTGTCTCTCTGACAAATTCAATCCATCTATTGAATGAAGCCACAAGAACCTGGGCGGAAGTAGGTTCTCGACCTGATTCGGGAACCCCCACATCACCAGTAGGGACTTGTGGTTCGAGAGTAATCATAACTCCACCCGGTGAAAGTAGAGGGAATGCTTGAATTGCAGCTTCAACTCGATTTGAATCTGGTAAATCAATAATGATGAGATCGATTGGTTGGGGTAGAGGTAATGTTCGAACCGAATCGGGTAATGTAGTAGAGGCTGCATTCCAAGATAGATTTTCAGCAAACACCTCAGTCCAAGAATTAGTAATCACCTGCGCCCAACTAGATGCATCATATCGACGAAGTAACCTATCAATAATCACACCAAATTTACCGCCCTCCTCGATAATACGGACGGTTTCTGGACGCTCAATAACTACATCATCGGGGATGGCCGGATCTCCACACCACAAATCCATTAGCCAAGCAGTAAGATGACCAATTCCACCTCCGACTATGACGACATTTTTGGGAGAAAGGCGCCCCACGATATCTCTAATCCTCACCCTTACAGAGCGAGGTATTTGATGGAGGTCCATGATTAACATCTGCTCACCTATGGCTGAAGCGATTTTAGATTCATTAGAATCTCTTTGAGTGTCTTCGGAAAGAAGTTTTTCGAACATCTCTCTCTCAGACATTTGAGGCAGGTCAAATCCATCCCCAAGACCGGTCATGACCTGCGCTCGTGTGACTCTCTCTTGAATCATACCTTCATCGGATGGCTTCAATAGAGACTGGACTGCCGCCGGCCTGTGAGCGAACATCTCGATGATGAGGAACATGTCGATGTGGCAGAGTGCCCCCCCTGTGGAACCTTGACAGAACATGATGTTCTACGCCGTGTGCAAAAAGGTGATGGTGAGGATGTTCTAGCAAAATGTCAGATCTGCAGTAAAGTTCAGACCTTGCACCTTCGTCCAAGTCGGCCAGTAATGATAAATTCAATTCTTTCTGATGGTCCAGACAGTATGAATACAGAAATTGAGTCTGATGAAGACGAAGAGATTTGTGTTGGAGATGTCTTTGAGCATGAAGATATTCTCTACAAAGTTACTCGAATCGACGATGGTGATTCTAGACCAGCAGAAAATCGACTTGCTGAAGACATATACACACTATGGGCGGTAAGGTGTGACAAGACTATTGTTAAGCTAACAATGACAGATGGAGAAGATAGTTACTCAAGTACACTTGAATGCACACCTGACAAAATTTTCTCCTGCGGGACTATCATGGAGATTGATGGGGATAGATGGAGAATTAGAGCTCTACACACTGGAAAGGGACGTACACTCAGGGGAAAGCGGGCTGCCATTGATATTAGGAGAATTTACCTGCATCCACCTCAATACAGATCTAGAGGCGATGCGCATAAATTTAACGCATCTCATTGATCTATCTTCGATTTGTCCACGGCATAATAAAGCTCTTCGCGATATGCCAAGCAACGTCGGGATTTTCACGCAATCTACGCAGACTGTATTCGTACCACCTCTCGCCATATGGAACATAAACACGTGTACGGTGTCCGTCTCTAGATAGTTTTCTTCGGACATTACCACGCACACCTAATAGCATTTGGAATTCATACCCTGTACCTTTACCTGCACCCCAAGATTTTCCGCCTGCACGTGGGTCCTCAATCCCCGGTCCCATACCTCTAGATGAAATTGATTTGAGTGAGTGTTTGATTACTGGCATATCATGAGATGCTATAGCAGTATAAGTTCCTGAATCGAGTAAGCAATCTATGGATGTATTTGTTGCATCTACTATTTTTTGGTATCCAACATGTGCAATATCAGCAGATTCAAGATAGATTCCTTTACAAATTCGTACGTCAGATAATCCGTTGAGGGATGTCGCCAAATTATCTATATCCTGAATTGTTCGGAAAAGACGACCCTGTAAAACAGTTCCAATATTAGTCAAACCGCACCCATGCATGGCCAAAACCACATCCATTGTCAATTGAGTAACGCGGTGATCCTCCATATCTAGCCGGACAAAAATGTCCTTTTCGGCAGCCTTGCGAGTAATTCGTTCAATATTCTCCAAGGCTGCATCATAATCAATCAATAATCCAAAGGCAGTCGGTTTTAATGAAATATTTGCATCAAGATTGTTTTCAACGATGGCATCAATAAGACTTGAGTATTCATCAAAGAAAAAATCCACTTCTTCAATCCTAGATATCTCCTCACCTAATACATCAACAGTGAAACAGGCCCCTTCTCGACTAATTTTCTTCATTACTTCAACGGCACTGGATAAATCAGGGCCTGCAACATAGCGTTTTGCGACCCATCTAATGAAGAACTTAGGAGTTATTGGCATCATCGCCAATATGGCTCTCCCTGCAAGGCCCATGTGAGGTCGGTGTTGCAGACACACCTTCACAATTGCTCAACCTTACATGTCCTTGCCACGACGAATTTCAACACCGATTTCGTTTAATGCGTTGATTAATGCTGAACGTTGCCAACCCTTGAATGACTTGCGGTCTAAGTGGGCGAAAATTAGTCCTCCAGGGTAGCTCTCTCGGGTGGCTCTGACTACCTCTTTAACTGCATGTAACCAAGGACCGCTTGGTAGAGAATCAGAATTCGAGTCATCGAACTGTAATGCATAATTAGCAAGTAAATGACCCATCCAAAAATTTCCTTGATTAATTACTGCAGTATGTCTTGGAGCATAATGACCACCTCCAAATCCAATCATGACATCTCCATGTCCAGGCCAACACCCCATCTCTTTACCACCGGCTAAACCTAGCACATCTGAAAGTACTTTAGCCCACACATAGGACGCATCCTGACGGTTCCATTCATTTTCAGTTGAACCTATTTCCAAATATAGAGTCGGGGAAGAAAGGACTGGGCCGTGGTGTGTAGTTTCAAGCGTTACATCAAATTCATCGGCAAGTCCAGATTCAATTGTCTCTTCTTGCAACTTTTTGAATAATACTGAGAAACGAGGAGAGGGGGGGACTGCTAAGCCCTTCAGACCACCCGCAAATGCAGGTTCACCATGAGGTACTTCCCCGGGAACTCCAATAGTATGAACCGATAATGAGGGGATGCCACTTTTCGAAGAATGCCTAGAGAGAACTAGAACCTCCTCAACAATTACATCACAATTTTTCTCATGCAATTTATCCAATGCATCCGCATGAATATGTAATTGCTCAATCAGCAGAAGATGTACTTCTTTCTCATTATGTCGATGAAGAATGCCATGACTATAATCCTCAGCATTTGACCAACTTCCAAGTGCGAGAACTGCTCGATGTAAATTCACCGAAGCACTGTCCGCCCTTGAGGCCAACAAGAGTGTAACCACGATATGGGGAACCCTTGTATCATCTTGAAGGCATCCTACCACAGGTTCAAACGCAGTTCAGTATGACAAGATTCGTGGTTAATGCTCTGACCTTCACTCCACTACGTATTGATTACGGAGAAAGTTGCAATGTCATCGTTGGAACACTCGGTGAACTTTGCAAATTTAAGCAAGAACCAAATTTGGAACAACAAGTCAGGCCCTTTCCGGCTCAAGTCACTTCAGGAGTCGTCCTCGAGGACCGTTGGATTGGTACTTGGGTAGATCATGAACTGAAATATGCACGAATGGCAGCATTACCACTTGATACTGAATGGAGTGATGGAATTGGTAGAGAACATATCAGAATTTCAGAACAGGGTACTAATCAATACGACCCCGCGGGTGCAATATGGTCACAATCTCTCGACTCAGAACCAATGGCTCTAACCAAGGTTGACTACGGCTTTTGCTTTGCAATTTTAGGTCGCGGAATTTACTACATGGATGGAGATGCCAACGAAATTTGGAGAGTTTCAATACCTGTAATTGGGAAACTAACTAAAGGATCTTATCTCGAAATTAATTCGATTTTTCAATCGGGCGAAGAATTACATGTATTCTATGGAAACAATAGTATTGCGATTCTAGACAAGAAAAACGGAAGTTTACTAAGAAATAGCAATCTAAGATTGCCCAATCAAATAGAATCTGTTTTTCAACATGAATCCAGATATCTAATTTCAATGGCTACTGGAGGTATTGCTATATTGGAAGATATTGAACAAGAAATCACAATTCATAAAACCCCAGGGCCCGTTATTGATGCACATTATTGTGAATCAGGTTGGATGTGGACAGGATGGAGGCATGATGGTAAATTATGCAATGGAAGAGTAGAAACTGTACCTCGTAGAGATATAGGGGTAGCCATCATCGAAGAAAGAGTTCTGAGCAACGATGGTGTTTGGTCGGACTTTGGTCTGTGATTACTCACTAGATTCAGAGTGTCCGCACTTTCCACAAGTCTTGCGGTTTGAATGAATACCAAGGAACACTCCTGGGCCACAGGTTGGACATGACTCAGCACGAACGAGTTCGTCACCCTCAATCTTGTACTTCGACCACTTCGCATTGGCGTTAGGACTGTCAGACATTATTCGTCACCACCCTCGGAGTTTTCTTCTGAGGTTTCTTGGACAGTTTTCTCAGGAGGGGCTTCTGCTTTCTCTGCCTTTTTAGAACCGTGTAGTGACTCATGACGAGTGTGAACATAAGTTGGTTCTAGAGTTGCTGATTCGGAATCAGCGTAAATCAAAGCTATACCAGTTGTTTGAGGGCGCCCGAAACGTGTGTTGACATTTTTTACGAAGGTCAATTCCTTCTTGGAACCCGGTTCTGCCTTAGCTGCTGCAGCAACCATATCTGACAAAGTAGGAGTTGAGCTTTTGGAATGTTCCCAACAGAAGTGTAATTCGACACGATTTAGTAATGGATTCTCTTTTCTCTTTACAATTTCCATATTTTCCCCTCCATCAACGGATGTTTACCTTCAATGCATAAGAACCAGGATCAGTTATGTTTAGTCTCTGAGCCACTTCTGAACGCTTAGGGTGTAAAATCACAACATAACCCGACCAATCAGTGGTTACTGGGGCGGATGGACAGTGGTGACACTGTACTGGGTCATTCTTACTAGGCGGATCGGGAAGTATACGATTACACTCCCCACATGCGAATGGTACCTTTGCCATATCATTCACCTTTTGCTAGCCAATCATGAGCGCCTAGTCCGGACATCTTGCAATTGAGTCCGATTTTACTAGAACGTGGGTCATTCTGATTGATTGCTTTTGAGACAATACGTGAGCGAATGGATGAACCTTCTTCGAGGTGTTTTCCAGATTTTGAACCTTCTATTCTTCGAATTCCCATATTTACTTGGATTGGCTCATCTAAAATTTGCGATTTGTGAAGTAAAGCCTCGATT
>DUIL01000039.1:0-4396 GCA_013330385.1 Candidatus Thalassarchaeaceae archaeon | reverse complement strand
ACTTCGTTTGCTTCCATAGTGAAGTGAAGTGCCTTGAATCTTACACGTTGATAGATTGCCCCATCTCCGTGTATAATCTTCCCACGACCAACAGTCTCATGGGCAAAAGTCAGGAGAGTATAATTCTCATCTTCATCGAATCGCCCCTCAAATGCTGCATGAGCCAGTTCATCAATGTGATCTTCCAACTTTCGATCCTTACGGATATATTCCGCCGGTATTCGTATTGTGTCCTCCATCGTTATGAGGCTGTACATTTTTTCTTCCTCCAAATCGCCGGACCGCTCCGAAGATAGTCGGAGGAAAGGCAAGTCAACCCTCCCGTCCCTCATCGGCTATGCCTCAAGAGGAGAGGTCCGTGCGACCCGGCGACCAACGCCTCCCGTATAAGCACAACGGATGGGCAAATGGCTAGAAAATAAGTCGGCGTGAGTCCAATTCTCGTCAGACCGTAGGTCTGAATGAGAGTTTAGCCCGAATGTTCAAGTGGGCTGCAAAGCGGAAGTCTTCTCCTGATGCCCATGCGAAGAGGCCGCACATTCTCCGTGAATCAGCGGTCCACCTTATTTGTTACCTCGTTGATGCTTCTTCTAAGTGCATCACCTATGGTGATGTTTCATGATGCAAATAATTGGTCAAAAACACTAGACGATTCTTCAATTCAATCGAATACAGGAATTATAGAGCCATGGACTGGATTAGACCAACCTTGGCCGCAACCAGGTAGAGACCCTGGGCGTTTATCAGTCGGGCCGGCACACTCTCCAGATGGAGGTGCAGGATTTGATTCCCCATCAAATGCTTCAGAACTGACCTCCGTGGTCAACCCTGTTGTCAACTGGATGTACGGCTCTTATTCGGTTTCTACTGACGCTCTAGGCACCCCTATTGCTGACATGAAGGGACAACTAGCTACGGAACCTGACGCTGAACAGAGATGTGGTGGAAGTTCACTTTACACTATTCTGATTCAAACTGTTTCCGTTAGCGGATCAGACCATAGTTTCCTGCGGATTATCGAAGGTGAAGATGCTAGTTTGGCTTGGGAAGTTGATTTAGGTGCAACAGAGATCGTCAAAGCCTCACCATTAGTAGTGGATATGGATGACGATGGGAAACAGGAAATCATAGTGGTGTATGATGCCGCTGGAACACTCCACGTTGATGCTTGGTCACCTCAACTTGAGTGTTCAGTAACGGGTTGGTCATCCGGTGGCTCTCATTCTTCTGAGTTACTTTGGACATATACAGATGATAGCCTAATGATTAGCAGCACCAATGCACCCTACGCTTTGACTGAAGCAGCAGGACATTTACCCACAACCCAACCATTGCTGGCTGACTTAGATCTAGATGGCGATGCTGAATTAGTAATTGCAGCTATAGATGAAGTAAGTGAATCGCCAGTAGTCATTGCCTTACCATTGGGTGTCAATGGTGTTCCAACAACTATCTGGGAATCTACCCTCCAAGATGGCAGCCACCCCTCTGACCCTGCCTTTGCTCAAATAGACGAAGATACAGGATATGTATTACTGACTAGTACTCTAGCATCTAGTGGCGCGATGTGGGTATGGAAACTAGATTCGGAAACCGGCGATCAAAAATGGGGTGGGCTATCGTTATCAAATCTAGATGGAGACTCAGATGTACCTCATATTCGGCTGCCAGGGCCTATTATCGCTGAACTAGATGGCACATCCGGGCCTGAAATGGTCATCACTATCCCTACTGACGCCGACGGAGCAACGGGTGTAGACGGTGCAGAGTATAGGGGTTTGGAAATTGATGATGGTACCGAACTATGGTCCTTTGAGGCAGTAAACGGATTTGCTGACGCGCCCCCAATAATGATTGATACGGATGAAGATGATGTGCATGATCGTGCATGTTGGGTAACATGGTATCAATCCACATGGGACCGGCATGGACTTGCAGGTTGTCATGATGTAACAACTACCAATCCACAACTAGAATGGTATCACGAACTTGAACGCTCAAGTGGGAACTTGAACGACGAAATTGCAGTGTCACAACCCGTGTGGATGGATATAGATGGAAATGAAATCCCTGAACTTCTAGTTGCCTATGGGCGTACCCTATGGGCTTGGGATGGAGATACAGGAACTCAAGCCGCAATTAACAGCGATTGGACTAATGAAGTGAATTTGGAACATAGAACTTGGTCATCTCCTGCATTTGCAGATATAGATGGAGATGCAACCCTCGATGTAGTCTTAGGCGACACAGTAGTTACAACTGAGTTAGCAGACCTAAGACCGCTACTTGATGGGCGAAGCATAGAATTCAACCCTAGCGCTCCTGATCCAAATGAAGAGGTGACTGTTACTGCATTTTTTGAAAATGCAGGGACTACTGAGATTGACCGAGATGCTGATGCGGTGCTGTACGCCGATGGAGTAGAGATTGCCCGGCATCGTGCTACCTCTTTGAATCCTACTGGCCCAACTGGAAATGGAGGATTTGAGTCATTCTCAATTGAATGGCATGGTAGTTTGGGCCCCCACACATTTGAGTTGATTCTAGATCCATATCAGAACGTAACTCAATCGAGATACGACAATGATGCTCAAACTTCAATACTCAACATAGTTCCACCCTATAACGCCACCTTTGAGATTCCAACTGAGCCTACAAGAGTAGATCCTGGGTCTTCTACAGTGACAAACCCGACCATTCGTTCAACAGGGAGATTAGCAGGAATCTGGTCTTTGAGTGTGGATGATTCTGACCTCCCAGTAGGTTGGAGTTGGAGTGATGAGAATCAAAATGGATTGACTGGTATTGAAATTGGAATCGAAGAGACTTGGTCGCCCTCTTTACGAATTATCGCACCCTCAAATGCTCCCGGTTCAGATGCCGGTCATCTTGAACTCACTCTTACTCTAGATGAAGACCAAAACATTAGTGTTTCAGCAGTTCTACCTGTGGAAGCTAATAGGACTCGTGGTCTATCTATTCGTGGGCCTTCGGGCACTTCAGAAAGTACGGGATATGGGCTAATCGGAGATTCAGCTAAGGCATGGCTGATAGTAGAGAATCTCGGAAATGCTGATGAAAACTCAATCTCAATGTACTGGGATAGTACATCATGGACGTCTTCAGACAATGATCTTGAATTATATGACGAAAATGCAGTCTTGGTGCCTGCATTGACACTTCAAGCGGGTGAATCGAAAATTATGACTGCTAGGCTTAGTGTGCCCTCAAGTGAAAATCTAGGAAGTAGCGTTTCGACTCCACTAACGATGTGTGTAGGTATGGGAGATGAGGAAACTTGTCAAACAATTGAATTGACATTTGTCGCTACTGGAGTTATTGCTGAAACCATCCATCAGAAAAGTATGCCTGAGAACTCACTGACTTGGATTGTGACTGCTGATTTGCCCACTGCATCCGCTGCAGCAGAATGGTCTCTGAACGATGCGGGAATGTCCATCGAAGATTGGATGTGGTCTGCTTCGGGAGACTTGGTGCTAAATTCAGATACCTTGGTGATTCAAGGATCGTCTGGTTCAAGAGTATCAGGTTCACTACATCTTGAATTGCCAGTAGACGCACCCCCTGCTTTCCATTCTTTTAGTGATTCAAGTTCAATCGGCACTGATTACAGCCTCCAGTTTTCTGTAGAGGTTCTCCAAATTCACCGTGCGACTCTGACATTAATTTCACCGACAGAATCCCCACACATGGTTGATGTTGAAACTGCAACCCCGGCTACTGTTAAATTATTCAATCCGGGTAATGGTGATGACTCTTATTCCATGTCATACTCTATTCTGTTAGATTCAGAACTAACAGAGGACCCCGGTGTACAAATTACCTTCAGCAGTTCACAAATTTCACTTAGTGCAGGCAGTCTGCGAACTCTCCCCATAGAAATATTCCTTCCAGAAACAACCCCCGCAAGAACTCCTGTAAATATTGAAATCATCATGACATCGAATGGTAATGATAGTATCTCATCATCAATAATCATCAATCTTGAAGCTAGGCAGGATCATCGATGGGAATTCGTATCCACGACTTACTCTGGCGGCAATGTTGATGGACATACATTCCCTATTTTACCAGGCCAATCATTTACTGTCGACATCTCGGCCTCGAATATAGGAAATATGCAAGATGATTTGGATTTGTCAGGCACTGGAACTGTAAGTAATGTTGAGGGCGACAGCAGTAATGATTGGGTTATTATTGGCTCAAATGTTATTGATGTTGCAGTAAATGAAACTGAGTTCATGACTGTTATAGTCACTGCTCCTAGTGAAGCATGGAATGGTTCATTATTCGAAGTTACAATAAATGGTATCGCTTTTGATGAGGCGGTTTACACTCTGACTTTCTCTCTTGAAGTGACTCATGTTGCATCGTG
>DUIL01000065.1 GCA_013330385.1 Candidatus Thalassarchaeaceae archaeon | reverse complement strand
ACCCACTTGAATCGTGGGAAGATGGTGCCGCCTTTGGGGCTGCAGAGGACAAAGATCCTATCTGTAAAACCCCTGTTGAGGAATGGGCTAGAGCCTTGGATATACACTCTACCGAAGAGGTCCCAATTCCTGAGAATCTTGTCGACCAAGTGATTGGCCAAGAGGCTGCATCAATCATTGTACGTAAGGCAGCAGAACAACGCCGTCATATCATTATGGTTGGTGAGCCCGGAACTGGAAAGTCGATGCTTGCCCGTTCTATGACTGAATTCCTCCCTAAGGAACAGTTGGAGGATATTCTGGTTTACAGAAACCATGAGGATGAGAATGAGCCTCGAATCAGAACAGTTCCAGCAGGGCGTGGTTCGAGTATAATTTCTGAACGACGTGCTCATATCAAGCAGCAACGTGAACGCACCAATCGCACACTACTATTCATCGCCTTAGTTGTAGGTGCGGCTTTATTGTTGGCGACTTTGTCTACCGGTGAAATTTTGACTTTCATTTTTGGTTCATTCCTTTTGGTTTTTGGATATTTCTTCTTGCGAACAAGATTGACAGCAGGTGATGATGGAAATATTCCAAAATTGTTGGTCAAGCACAATAAGGAAGATGAAGTGCCTTTTATTGATGCTACTGGAACTCTAGCCGGAGCATTGCTTGGTGATGTCCGTCATGATCCATTCCAATCTGGAGCGGATTTAGCCACTCCTGCTCATGAGAGGGTAGAACCTGGTGCCGTGCATAGAGCCAACAAAGGCGTTCTATACGTCGATGAAATTCGCATGCTTAGGATGGAGGAGCAACAAGCTTTGCTCGTCGCTATGCAGGAGAAAGCCCTGTCAATATCTGGCCGCTCAGAGCGAAGCAGTGGGGCTTTGACAAAATCAGAACCCGTTCCTACTGACTTTATTCTAGTAGCAGCAGGAAACCTAGACAGTATTCAGAATATGCACCCTGCACTTAGAAGCAGAATACGAGGTTATGGTTACGAGGTCTATGTTAACACCGATATGAGAGATACCGAACGCAACCGTCGAAGGCTGGTTAGGTTCGTAGCCCAAGAGGTACTCAATGAGATGAAGAAGGATAGTGGCAAGTCAATCCCTCATTTCGATAAGAAGGCAATTGGATTAATTCTGAAAGAGGCTCAGCGCCGTAGTGGTCGTAGAGGTAAGTTATCCCTACGCCTTAGAGAACTGGGCGGTTTAGTCCGTATCGCAGGAGATTTAGCTGCAGAGGACAATTCACCTTTGGTTTATTCAGAGCATGTCACCCGTGCTCGTATGATAGCTAAACCATTAGAGCAGCAGGTTGCAGACCGGTATCTTGAACGCCAGTCTGAGTATGCAATGCTAGTTAACCGAGGCAATCGAGTTGGAAGAGTCAATGGTTTAGCAGTACTTGGCGCAGACACCGGTCTCTCCGATTATTCCGGTGTAGTGCTGCCTGTCGAAGCCATGGTTACCCCTGCGCAAGGCCGCTCGGGCAAGGTCATCGCCACAGGAGGTCTGTCTGACCTTGCTCAGGAGTCAGTCACCAACATCAGTGCGGTAGTCAAGAAACTAACCGGTAAAGATATCCAAGATTATGATCTTCACGTTCAATTCCCGGGAACTCATAATGTCGATGGTGATAGTGCTTCCATAACAATGGCCACTGCTATCATTAGTGCATTCGAAAATGTCCCAATCGCTCAGAATCTGGCTATGACAGGCTCACTTTCAGTTAGAGGTGAGGTTCTTCCAATAGGTGGTGTGTCTGCAAAGATAGAAGCAGCGGTTAAGTCCGGTATCGAGAAAGTGATAATTCCTCGAAGTAACGAACAGGATGTCTTGATTGACGAGAAGTACGAATCTAAGGTTGAGATTATTCCTGTTAATTCTCTTGATGAAGTTCTTCATCATGCACTTGTTGGCGCTGAAGAGAAGGTCAGTATTGTAGAACGGCTGGCTAATGTCATTGATACAATATCCACTGGCCCTGAGACTCAACCTTCTGCTTGAATCAATCACTAGATTATTGATTTTCAATAAGTCCTAGTTTTTTCTTTACCTTATCACTAAGTCCTTGTTTACAACCGGAGGGTAGGGGGATGAGGATGACTAGACCAGCAATAATAGCCCACGGGGGGGCCGGCCCCGGTCCCGACAGGACTGCTAATTTAGAACCAGCAATAGCCAAGGGTAGAGATATTCTTCTCTCTGGTGGAAATGCAATTGAAGCAGCAGTAGAGGCCTGTGTTATTCTTGAGAATGACCCAGTGTTTAATGCAGGAACAGGTAGTGTAATCCGAACCGATGGCGTAGTTCTTACTGATGCTTCATTACAAACGAGTGAGGGAAAATTGGGTTTTGTTATCGCCATGAGAAACACTCCTAATCCGATTCGTATATGTGTTGACTTATTGGATGAAGAAATCAATGGCCTTGCTGGATTCGGTGCTCGTAATTGGGCCGATCAGAGAGGCCATCTCAATGCCCCAGTCGTTGGTCGTCAACCCGAGGGTCAGATAGGAGACACTGTAGGAGTAATAGTTCGTGATTCAGAAGGCCTCATCGCTGCAGCTACTAGCACTGGTGGTTGTAGTCACAGACCTCCTGGACGTGTTGGAGATGTCCCACTTCCAGGGAGTGGATTTTGGGTAGAAGGGAGTGTGGCAGTTGCGGCTACTGGGATTGGTGAAGCGATAACCTGTGCACTACTTTCAAACAAAGTCTATGAGAGAATCATTACCTCTAAAGATGATTCATTAGAGTCTCTATCTAGTGCAATGAATTGGGGCATTGAATCTTTGATTGCGCCTAATCATCAAGTTGGTCTTATTGCTTTAGGACGAGATGGAGAAGGTCGAGGAGAGTCAAATACAGACATGCCTTGGGCAACTTGGTGTGCAGATTTGTGACACTAATATCCTCATTCACGGGGATGCGCTTAAGGAGGAGACTTTGGTCGAGCGAGCCGTTGGTGGTATCGTATGTCGGATATCGAGTCTCGTATTCAGCAGATTGCTCAGGTACTAGGTCAGCTTGAGGACACTCAAGTTCCACGTAATATTCGCAACTCTGCTAGAGATGCAGTTCAGATGTGGCTTCTAAATAAGGACAAAGATTTTGATATCCGCTTAGGTATGACAGCTTCTATACTAGATGAAATATTTAATGATGCGAATCTACCCATCCATTATGGTCCATTATGTCTTCAGATTCAGACTGCACTGGAAGCACTTCTGAATGAAGTCAAGAATTCCTGAGTCTTGAAGTGCTGAGACCTATTCGCTCATTCGTTGTGGCGCACATGAGGGCTTGGACAAACTTATCCTACGCAAATGTTGCAACAACATCTGCTGCAGCACACAAAATTTCTTCTGAATGGTCTAATTCTCTTGCTAGAGGCGGTGCTGCCGAGTTTGATGGTGAAGCGGAAAAGAATGGTATGATTCCTCTTAGAAAAGCAATAGCAAGCCTCCTTTCTTGCCCTATCGCGGATGTATGCGTAGGCTCAAGTGCGACAGAATTGCTATGTTCAATAGCATGGGCTGTTTCTACACCGAGGGGCAGTAATATTGTATCTACTCGAGCATCATTTCCGTCTACGGTCTATCCTTGGCAGAGGGTTGCTGAGGAAAATGGAGCAGAAATCAGACTTGCAGATCATGATGATAATTATTACACAAGTCCAAATGATATACTTTCATTGATAGATAAATCAACTTCCGTAGTCACCCTTTCACATGTCGAATATTCTAATGGTCAAAGGTATGACTTGAGAAGATTTGCTGATGCGGCTCATGCTGTTGGTGCCTTGTTGGTAATTGATGCAACTCAATCGTTGGGAATGGTTCCCATCGATGTCAAATCCACAGGGGCGGATGTAATTGTTTCTTCTGGATACAAGTGGCTTCGCGGAACCTATGGCGCCGCTGTAGCTTACATTTCACCTCAATTAAGCAGCAGTCTAACTCCTGGTCTTATTGGATTCAGAAGTCATGCAGACATCTGGGACCTCAAAGCAGATCGGATGCAATTACCCAATGATGCAAGCCGTTTTGAGTACACAACCATTCACTTTGGTGCGGTCTTAGGATTAGCTGCTTCAGTGAATGAAATAAATGAATTTGGAATCGATAATGTATGGCGACATGATATTTCTTTAGTCGATTCACTAATTCAAGGAGTTACAGAACTAGGGATTGAAATTGCTTCCCCCCTCTCTGAATCCGAACGTAGTGCAATAATCAGTCTTCGATTGCCTGAGGATTTAGACAGTTTAGAGATAGCAAATAGGCTACAGGATGAATTCTCAATATTAGTTACTAGTAGGGCAGGTCTACTCAGAGTTTCTCCACATTTTGATAATACAAATGAAGATATTCAGAAGTTGTTAGATGCCCTTCGAATTATATTATCATAAGTGTGGTAATAATATTGCTGTGGCAATAATGAACATTATACAAGCAATTCCAAGGTCAATCATTCTCCACGCCTCTGGTTTATTGAGGACATTTGAGAGTCTCTTGGCACCATATCCTAAAGAGAAGAAGAATACAAAAGAGGCCGTTGCTGCTCCAATTCCAAAGGCAATACGTTCGTCCCCCAAGAATCTACTGGAAGCACCACCAATAAGCAGCAAGGTATCAACATAGACATGAGGATTGAGGAAGGTAAATGCTAGAGCCGCACCTAATGTGGTTCCAAGATTTCTTTTGGATTCTTGTTCCATTAATTCATCAGAAGAAATTGCTGTCGGATTCATCGCAGATCGGACTCGTAATATTCCATATCCACTGATGAATGTTGCAGCGAAAATAGCAATGTAAAATTCCACCCCCTCCATTCCTGCAAGGACAGATCCCATTCCAAGAACTCCCGCTGCAATCAATGTGGCATCAGCTATGGAGCATACTAAACATACAGCAAAGACATGAGAGCGCAGAAGTCCTTGTCTAAGTACGAAAACATTCTGTGGTCCAAGTGCAAGAATCAGTCCAATACTCAGGGCGAATCCTTCTACGCCTGCGGCCAACACACTAGACACAATCTGAAGAACGGGTTCTCGCATTAGACGCTTGCTAAGGGGATGCACTAATCAGACACTACGACGCTCTGCTGCCTTCTTGCGTAGGCCGGAATAGCCACACTTACGGCACATGCGAACCTTAGTGCCGCGGTGAGTTGCACTACATTTCATACAAATCCACTTGTCTAGGAGACGTTTCTCCGCCTCTGGAAATCTCTGAGCCATGCAGTCCGGCCGACCTGCCTCTCCTTCATAATCCATTCCCAATGCAATCTGGCCGTCTAAGTGGTGTCATGGCTGAACCAATTAGTTCATACACCATCCACAGAGCCATTGACTACGGTGCCTGCTACCGTAGTGCTCGGAGCCCAGTGGGGTGACGAAGGAAAAGGGAAAGCGATAGACCAATTGGCTCCACAGTCAACATGGGCAGTTCGATTCCAGGGCGGCAATAATGCAGGCCACACAATAGTTCTCGGTGACACTACGATTAAACTCCATCAGATACCTTCTGGAGTGACTTCACCTCACTGTAATCTGGTTCTAGGAGATGGCATGGTCATTGACCCCTGGGTGCTAGAACAAGAGTTGGATAGATGGCACGGATTGACAGGTGAGAGGCCAGAAGGGAAGCGCCTATTCATCTCTGAGAGAGCTTCAGTAATTCTTCCATTCCATCGCCTATACGATTCAGCAGACAAGGTGGTTGGCACTACTGGTCGTGGAATCGGTCCAGCCTACCGCGATAGGATTGAGCGGGTAGGTATTCGTTTTGCAGATATCAAAGGCGTTCTTGCTGATTCCAAGAAGATTGATGACACAATTTCTCGTATGAATCAACAATTGAGAACAGTTGGTGTTGATCAACAAATCAATGCTGCAGATTTGGCGAGTAATCTTCAATGGATTCTTGACAGATATGGAAATGCAATCAAGCCCACAGGCCAAATGGTCGATATTGCATTGCGTAATGGAGAGAATGTTCTGCTTGAGGGCGCACAAGGCGCTCTTCTAGATATAGACCAAGGCACATATCCGTTTGTCACTTCAAGTGTAGTGGGCCGAGCTAACGCTACACATGGCGCAGGTATTCATCCAGGTCATATTACCGAATGCTTTGGAATCACTAAGGCATATTGTACTAGAGTAGGAAATGGCCCATTCCCAAGCGAACTTTCTCTTGAGGAAGGACCGGGTATGCACATGGCTCAGGTAGGTCATGAGTTTGGAACCACAACAGGGCGCCCTCGTCGTACTGGATGGCTTGATATTGTGGCTCTGAGAGATGCTCATAGGATTAGTGGTTATACTGGATTAGTAGTCACAAAACTCGATGTTCTGGGTGGTTTGGATGAAATCAAAATTTGTATCGGCTACGAAATGGATGGCAAACCAATAAGTTTTGTTCCAACTCTAGCTGAAGATGTAGCTCGTTGCCTCCCCGTCTATGAAACTCATTCAGGATTCCCTGAACTGTCTGATGAGGATTGGATAGAGATGGCTGATCGCAGTAGAGCAGAATCTTCTGGATACGATGTAATGCCAGATGCTGTGCGTAATATCGTGGATAGAATCGAGCAATTAGCAGGCATTCCTGTGGTCTGCGTAGGAGTTGGCCCCGATCGTCGGGCATCTATTGCAAAGGTAGGAGGTCCCTTTGATATTGATTGGGCCGAGGTAACCTTCTAATTGGACCAATTAGGCGGTGTGCTACATGGGATTCAAGTCCAAGGCGCGTAAGAAGCGTGCCGCTGCCGATGCAGCCTCTGGAAAATCAGGTAAGTCCGAGAAAGAGGAATTTGTAGGCCAAGTCCGCTGTCAAGTAGCTGGCTGTGAGGGTTTTGCAGACAAGAAGATAGGTGGGAGAAGAATTGCATTCGACCGTGCTGCAGATGTTTGGGGTGAAGACGGCCTAGAAGGTCAAGCACGTAGAGTCTCAGTTTGTAAGTCTCATTATCGAGAATGGAAGAAGGCCAAGAAGGACGACTTAGACGAGTGGTCCTAAAGCGATTCTAGGTAGATATTGTGCAAGTGAAAGTAGGTCTAGGCCAAAGATTTGGCGCCATTTTCATGGGGCTTTTTCTCTTTAGTTTTGGAATGCCTTTCACACTAACTCCATTAATGATTTTTGGTGATGTTGGGTCCAGTTATATGGATCCATTTGAATTATTATTCCTTTGTGCTTTCACACTCCCGTTTTTGCTAGCAGGATTGGGTGTACAGTACATGGGTATCAGGACCATACTGATGGGTATTAGAGGTGAAGTGACAACTCCTGATGCCAAATTTGTATACCCTGAATCCGTAGATGAGCCTGAATATCAAACTGACATCGATAAATTCGACCCGCCGGAGCCCGGAAAAGATGGTTGGTGGGAGGAAGAAAGCGAAGCTTGAATGTGAATTCTGATGCGCAATTTTGTTAGAGGCGAGTCCTCACGAATGCTCATGACCAGTCATCCCATTAACGAGCCAATACTCGGATATGCTCCGGGAAGTGAGGAAAGAACAGCACTCCAAACAGAGCTAGACCGTCAGATGGCAGAGGTAGTAGAGATACCCTGTGTCATCAATGGTGAGGCTGTTTTCACTGGCACAACAACAACTCAAGTAATTCCTCATAAGCATGGCCATGTGATTGCCAAGGTCCATCTTGCCGGCCGTGATGAAATGGAAGCTGCTTGTAATGCAGCTGTGGCCGCTCAAAGAGATTGGATAGATCTAGGGCTAGAGGGCCGCTGTGCAATTTTCGAGCGATGTGCCGATTTGCTAGCTGGTGATTGGCGAATGCGAGTCAATGCCTCAACCATGTTAAATCAGTCTAAAACAGCGTTTCAAGCCGAGATAGATGCGGCTTGTGAGTTGATTGATTTCTGGCGCTTCAATTGCCATTATGCAAGAGGCTTCCATGATGATTTTCAACCACTAGTATCTCCAGATGGAGTTCAGAACTCTACTGA
>DUIL01000169.1 GCA_013330385.1 Candidatus Thalassarchaeaceae archaeon | reverse complement strand
GCCCAAGTTGAATCAGCTGACACGACTGTTGAATTAATCTGACTTCCACCCAATTTAACTGACGTGGTTTTTCCAGGTAGACCTATACCTGTGAAAATTAATACATCATTGGAAGGACAAGATGTAGAATCAGGTTCATCAACTGAAAATTTAATCGGTATGACATCAAATGATACAGGGGATGATATCTCCTTTGAACCGTGTTGATCGGTAGCCACGAAAACAACATTAGAAAGACTCCAAGTGCTCATATCATCATCATAGAAGAACATCGAAAGGGGGTCGTAAACGGCAGTTCCGTCTACTCCTACATTGATTACAAGACCGAATAAATCGTCAGAGGATCTAGCATCATCATCGTAAACTGATAGGAACATGGTTGCTTGTCCATCTTCATCTGAAAAGTAGTCAAATAGATTGATTTCTGCTTTAGTACATCTATCTTGAGATTGGGATTCTATCTCACAATACAAATCGAAATCATCCGCCCAACCTGTTGAATCGAAGGTAGGGCGATTGTTTCCGGCATCAGGAGGATTGTCTGCAACTACCTGAACCTCCACCCAATCGCTGAAATCAAATCCATCATAAGACCTTACACGGATTAGATATTGTAGATTATGTGTCATTACACGTGAATCCCATTCAGCTGTCCATGCACCATTTGGCATAAACTCAGAAACAATTCCAGAGTATACATTGATGTAACCATTAGTTACATCAAGAATTTCAATATCTACTCTAGTAACATCTCCATCATTATCTCGTGCTACTCCCTCAATGGTAGAATCTTCACTAACTGCATAAATTTGGCCACTTTGTGGTGAAATCAAACTTACAAATGGTCTAGAATTTTGATTATCAATATTAAGATCCAGAGTTACCGCCTGACATTCATCAATTTCGCCTCTACAGAAATCTGAATCCGATGCCCAAACAGTAAATGTGTATGTTGACAATTCTCTAGGTAGACCACTGAAATCCCAAGTCCAAGACCACTCTGTGCCGCCAGTGGTAGAAGTAACAACATGATAATTGGGGCCATCGATTTGAATGTATATTTGTTCTATATCGACGCCACAATTAAGAGGGCAACCGTAGGCATCATAGGCGGCACCTTCGAATGACACAGTACCTTCTGAATGAGTTGATTGTGAACTAGGTGATGTAACAGTGATACTCGGAGCATCGGCATTCAATTTGATAGTTCTAGTGATAATTGGAGAGTACTCCAGACCATCAAATGACCGGAATTCGAAGGTGTAATCTCCCTCTTGCCTATTACTCATATCAATTTCATAATACCAACTACTGAATGGGTGATTATTTCTGGAGACAAATCCAGGTGCAGCCCCACTGGAATCTGTTGCCATTCCTGCTTGAGTCCATTCGCTAGTGAATGGATCCTTTATCTCAACAGAATGAACATATCCTTTCTGATCCCATTGTGCTAGTTCATTAGTTTCGTAAATGCCGGCCCATTGACCATCGTAAGCAGACCCAGTAAGATTGACTATTCTTCTATAGGAATGGCCGTTGTCTTGAGTTACGGCGACCGAAGGTGGCAGATTCTCAAGTATTATTGTGTCTTGATAAGTTGAATCAGATAGCGTGAATTCTCCTGTATCAAAACCAAACCCAAATTTGTACGCAGTGTATCGGTATAATGAGAGTTCTCTAGTTCCGGCAGAGTAATTACAATCTGGATCATTGGTATCAGCAAGCAAGTCTCCATCATTGTCTTCACCATCTGAACAAGAGTCTTCAAATTCGTCGTCAGCGAACCCATCTGGATTATCGCCACCTCCTAATCCTCTGAAATCGAGATGGAAATTAGAAGCAAGAGCAAACCAAGGTGTGTAACCATCACCATCAGTCTCAAGACTGTATAGATCATTACCATGAGCATCTTCAATCAATATATTTGCATTTTCTACTCGCTCACCATTTACAAGTGTCTGGAAGCGCACCAACTCAGCACGTTGTACCTGAACTGCATAACGAGTTGGTTGAGTGCTGATTTGGACTTTTGACAAGTCAAGATTTGAGACATTTGAGAATGTGAATATAGTCGAATTATTGTCCATATTCAAAGCTAATGGGAAATTGTATGGGGTGAAATCTGAGCACGTATTACACTCTTTGACTTCATGTGGTATGACTCCGTTCTGCCAATTATTCGCGGGCCATGCTTCTTGATCAGGCCAACTCAATAGAACAGGATATTCACCAGGAGGTGGACTTGGGAGATATTCTGATTGAACAGTAACTGATGATTTAGTTACGTTGTAAGTCACTCCAACTCCATTCCAAATATTGTTAGAAAAGAAAGCTAGTGTTCCAACCTGTTGAGATTCAGCATAACCACTATCATAATGCTGTAGTATCGCACCAGTTCCTTGGGCATTGAAGACATTTCTTCTAACATCAAGAATACCACCTGTAGAACGAATTGCATCAGCAACACCTGCATCTACGATGTTATCGACGATGGTGACACCAGTTCTATGAACCATGATTGCAGGGCAGGCAAATTCGCCATCCCACCATTTGCTACTTGAACAGGCTCCGGCTCCGTCTGTTTCAATAGTATTGTTAGCCAAATACAAACGAGCAGTCGTTGGAGATGGCGCTTGATTGCCGTATTCACCGGCTAGAACCGGTTCTTTAGTGGTTTGAGAGATAGTATTATTCTCAGCAATCACATCGAAAGAGCCCAAGAGCCAGAGACCATTCCATCCACCAATGGGTCCAATTTGGTTTCCGTGAATATTTGCCTTAGCAGAATAAACTGCAATCCCAGAACCTTGAGCCGAACCTGAAACCTCATTGTTCAGAACATCAACTAGAGCCCCGGAATAGGCGGTTATTGGCGTACCATCAGCTGTAACAATAACATTGTTTGATATCTCGAAAGAGTAGTCTGTGTTACCTACAGACTTGAGGCTGTTTACATCAATACCATTACAATTCACATTAAATGAGGTATTAGTTACTGAACCTGCAGAATTACGTATACTAAATCCGAAATCACCTGATGCGACCTCTGATTCCCTTATTTCCAAAAATGTTTGAGAGGCCCAAATTGCTGCACGACCACCATCTCGATTTCCACATCCCTTCATTGTACTGTGGAATGTAGCATCTTCGAATATCATAGGGGATATAGGCGTCCCTCCGCCGTAAATCTGTACGGCTTGGCCAGTAACGCCACTTTCTCCATCATTACCAGCAATGTATTCCCCACCAAGGAAGGTTGGTTGAGCTAGATTAGTTGCTAGAACACTTGTTGTGTTAATATCCTCAAAAGTCATACCACGCAAAGTAGGACTAGCACCATCGATGATTAAAGCGCCGTACCTGTATTCATATTCGAGTTGGATGTAGAAAGGAATGCCCCATGCCCCCTCAAAGTGCATGTTACGCATTCCAGATTGAGAAAGATCCATACTGTCTCGAAGAATGACTCCCTCACCACAAGATGGATCACTAATCCAGATTTTGTTGTTTGTAGGACCTATGCCGTAACACTCACCCGTAGCATTGTGAATCTCGGGTTCGGTCCATTTCAGAGTAATTTTAGTGGCCGCACCGGCATTTGAACTGGCTCCACAAGATTGGACCCCTGCACAGAGGTTCCCTCTAACATCAAGTGAGGTCCCATTTGGAAAAGTAATTTCCGTTAAAGGATCAATTATGAGTTTTGCACCAGAAGCGACTGTGATATCCCCCTCTAGGAAATGATTGCCACTCCATACCTCTGTTCCAGTAATTGTTCCACTAGTGGTTTCGTTTGAAGCCATGACGGGAGTTGCAGGTCCAACAAGAGCAAGCATAGTACTTGTCAGCATCAGCAATACTAGCAATTGACTTCGTACTCGCTCACTCGGCATGAATGTGGGGGTACTCAAGCGGATTTAATCATAGGGTTGTTACGAGTAATCGAACAAATTGACATTAGGGAGTCATAAACGATACTTGAATTAACACTCATTCACTCTTGATTCAATTCAAAGGCGACCTTTTCAGACCAAGCAATAACGTCCAATTCACCATAACCTTTCTTCAAATCATGACTACTCTGGTGACCTTCTTCTAGTGCTGAAGTAGCAAGGGCTCGCTTCACAAGTTGCATATCCTCTTGACTGATTTCGCCGTCAATACCTCTCAATTCATCACCATGAATTTCAAGAATTAGAGCAAGAGCAGATGAGACTAATACAGTAGAATCAGATGTACCTGAAGAATATGCATAAGGTGGATTGATTGAAGATGATGCTGTAGAAAACATCCTAACGCCTGGAGCAATTATCTCTGGCTTTTGGTTGGGGAATTGTCGAATTTCTCCTGTGTACGGATCAGTATCGGAAGCAACCGAACTATTCAACCAAACCTCCCCTCTACTAGTCGAAGCTCCTACTGCGATGACACGTTCAATATTGGCAGGTACTGAAATATCATATACTGAAGAATCCATCCCATTATTACCTGCAGCAGCCACAACAAATATTCCAGCATCAAGAGCTTCATTGACCGCATTGACAGTTTCGGAACGGAAAGTGCCTATTCCAAATCCAGGATCCCCTCCAAGACTTAGACTGATGATGTCTGCATCTTGAGTTATTCTACACCATCTGATAGCATTAGACACTCTATCTGACTGTTCAGCACCTCCATCTGGCCCTAGCGCTATGGCTACAGAAAGAGAAACTTCAGGGGCAGCCCCCGTATAGGTTCCATTTGCAACCATTAATCCAGACATAAGAGTACCATGGTAACTCTCACCTACATCTCTAATCTCATCATGCTTCTCTTCATAGAAATCACGGAATCCTCTCAAATTAATATTTTCTAAATCGGGGTGGTCCATGTCTATTCCAGTGTCAACAATGCAAATGTGAACACCCTCACCAAAGTATCCTTGAGTTTGCATTTCTCGGAATCCTGAATTTTCATAGGCCCATTCTGAATCTGGTAGTATCGGGATTAAGAAAGCCTGAATCCATGGCCACGTCATTATTATTAGAATCGTGCCAATTGAGAAAGACACTGCACCCCAGGGCCACAGATATTCCTTCATTGGCCCTAGGGGCCATCTCAATTCCTTGGCTTCCTGATCACTGATTCCGTATTCAGAGCCGGGGTAACCGGGTGCTGCGGGGTCAACGGCCGTGAGAATGCGTGAATCATCTGGCTCAGGCATCAACTCAAGATGTTCCATGCTCATAAGTGACCACCAATCAATCCGGAACCCATCTCCGCTATGAGTGCTTGTTTAACACGAGAAGGGTTCAGAGCAATTTCGATTTCAGAAAGGTGCTCCGGGTCGACGTGAACCACCCTTGGTCAGATACCATCCTGCGATAAGCAGCATTACCAAGAGAACCCACATGAGGGCTCCTGTAGCAGTTGAATCATCAATGGAAGGTGTCCTAAGAGTGATTCTCTTATATTCTGAATCTGGGTTTTCACCAACATCCTCACCTTCTAATGTGAAATCCATCTCAATCTGTCCTGCGCTAAGTGAAGTGAAATCAACATTAACGAAGAATTCCACTTCTTGACCTGCAAGCACATCCATTGTTTGATTGGTAGATATGTTTTGGCCTCGTACTGTAGCGTTGACTATGACATACTTCGCATCAACTAATCCTGTATTCTCAACTATGACTATGAAAGTATGTGCACTTCCGAAAGTAGGATCACTACCACTTTGGGATATTACGTCATTTATCTTCAAAACAGGAGCTGAGGACTTGATAAGAATAGGGATTGCTGGATAACTAACTCCTGCCTTATCGGTTACTGACACTGTGATGGTAAATTCTTCATCTCCAGTAGCATTCTCAGGGGCAATTACCTTCATTGTATGAGTTGAAGATGTAAAACCACCAATGGTATGTGAAGTAGCACCAGTACGCTCCCAATTTTCTGGAAGTTGTATGTCATCAAACTCAAACTCATACCTCTCGTCACCGTTACCAGAATTAGTGAATAATATTGGGATACTCAATTCTTGCCCTGCTCGAACACCATATACCTCAAGCATCTCTTCAGTAAGTTCGAAGCCGTGGTGCTGAGGAACTCGTAATACAAGATCATGGCTGTGAGTAAATCCACCGACTGATGAGAACTTGATTGATACTGTGTGTCCCTCATCGAGAGCACGAGCGGTCGTCCAATTAGCAGCCTCGACTCTAACTCTTAGTTCAAGTGTAGTGTTATCTCCATCCAATCCCATATCAAATGAGTACTGATTCTGCCATACCTCTCCTGTATCATTGTAGAAGCTGACATTCCAGTACTGACCATCGGTTCCGGGTACATTACCCACTACTGAGTAAGTAGAGAGAGGTTCGTGACCGTGATAATCGACTACAACTGTGTATTCTACTGCAGTATACTCTTCATTGACAGATAGGATTTGCACATCCGATAAGTCACCATCTGTGGCATTACCCCCTTGCATGGCGGTAGTATTGGAATCAACCTCATGATTTGCTATACGTGTGAATGCGAGTTCTTGAGATACCGATGCAGTAACGTCTGTACCCGAAGTAGGGATATTGATGTTCTTACCTGCATTGTATTCCATTGTTCTATCCATTTGATCAACAGTAAATTCACCAGAAAGTTCAATTGTTACAGACGGAAGAAGTAGAGAAATGCCACCTTCTTCATCGAAGAGGGCATCCCATTCAATTTCAGCACCTATAGAGATTGTAAATTCCGGATCTATTACAGACATATCTGCGAGATTATGTGAATCTCCCTCATAATCCAACCACTGAGATGAAAGATATAGCCATCCACCGAAATTGAGTTCTGTATCAGCAGAGCCGCCCTCGGAGATGTCTGCATCAACAACAGTCATTCCAACCAAGTTAGAATCGGCAACTGTTGCTCTTAGAATCCACCTTCCCGGTTCAACAGATGCTGTCCAAGAGCCATTCCAAACACCATCGTCCAATACCTTAGTTGGAGTTACCCTCTCTCGGACCATTCCTTGATCGGGAATCAAAACAAGTTCAATATCCGAACTAATATCATCAAATTGTGAGAATGTTATGTTTCCACTAATTGTCACGGTTCCAGCAGTAAGTTCAATCTCAATGGAGTTAGCATTAGACATAGATACCGCCTCATATTCCTGAGAGAAGCCAATTCTATTTGCGGTAACGTTCCAAACACTATCGATAGGAACGAATACATTCCACTCACCAGCACCATCGGTATCTAGAGAGATGTTCTCTAAACCATCACTAGTCATCAAGATTGATACTCCTGATACACCTTCTCCAACATCTGCATCATCATCATCATCATGATCCCAGAATATTGTACCAGACATCTCAACGTAAGTTAGGACTGTTAGATTAATCTGACCATTAGGGCCTGATTGGAGACCGCCTTGAGCTAATTCAGAAGACTCGATTAAGTAGCGGGTTCGGTCCATAGTTTCGTTAATTTCAATGTTCCATGAACCTGCAACCAGAGAACCTTCTGATTGACCAGAGGTATCAGTAAAGTCAAGATGTACTTTGCCTAAACCTTCATTGGATGTTAAGATGACATCTAATCCTTCGATTGGCTCTCCGCCTTCGTCTAAGATTTCTACAGTGAACATTGCTAATTCGCTAGTTGAAAGTTCATGTGTGACTCCTGCGTTTGACTCAGATACTTCGAGTAGTGAGCGATGGCCTTCTTCAACGCCTTCACCAGTAGTTAGTGAATTAATGACGGCAATCCATTGACCCTCTGGCAGATGATCAATTAGAGTACCGTTGGAATCGGTAAGACGAGACATTATCCAGCCAGTATCAGTATTGATGAACTTGACATTCTGGTCAACTAAGGCACCTCCACTCTCATTGGTGAAAGTCAGGTCAATCTTCCATTCTGGATCATAACCAATCGAACGAGTAACAGTTTCACCTCCGAATCCCACATCGAAGTAAGCATTACCAGTCAATATTCTAGTGCCGAATAAATCTCCAGCACGAGCATCGGAAATCTCTACATCTATTCTGTATGAACCGGCCTCAACGGGTACACTTGCATGCCCTAGAGAAGACCACTCATCGCCAGTGGATGAAACATTTGTTGTTTCACCTGCAACATTCAATGGAATGATTGAGAATCGATACTGTACTGCTGTGCCGTTGCTAACATTGTTATCGGCACTATTGTCGATGAAGAAATCAATTTCTGCAAATGAATCAGCAGGGTAGGCGTAGACGTTTACTGTGTCATCCTTACCATCGACTTCGAGTATAGCATCAGTTGTATTAAGCCACTCGAGATTAGTTGTGAAGGTCCAATTTCCTTGTGGTAATACTGTATCAAAACTACCATCTTCTCGAACATCAATAGTCCAATCCGCATCAAAGGTTTCATTTGAGGCATATACAGTTACAGCCTCCCATCCAATCAAATCTGAGGAGTAGTAGTTGCCTAGTCTATTGATGTTGATTGCACCAGTAACTTCGCTACCAGGTCTTGCTATCATTGTTAGATTATCCATATCTTCAGATACTGTGAAACGGATTCCATCGACCACATTCATAGTACCTGCTTGAACAGTAGCATCGACAATAGCCCCAACTGGTAGAACTACGTTGAAGATACCTTGACCATTGGTTGTAGCTGTGGTTGAGAAGCCGTTCCAGTTGAATTCTACAGGAACGTGTTCGATTGGTAGTTCAGCAATTTCCTCTTCAGATGGTTCCGCGCGTGTATCATACAATACTAATCCAGTAACCATAGTTGATTCGTGGAAAGCAAACTCGTGAGATTGATCCGAATCAATCATAATTTGCTCCCAAAGTTGCTCTGAATCAGAGAGTGTGTGACTTAATACCCAATCTCCATCAATTAATTCAACGTAATAATGGTTAGAATCTGAGTCATATAATACATCAGTATCTGCATTAGTCCCATCTGCACTAATCATTGTCAGATTAAGTTCGTCTACTGAAACCTCTGTACCATTGTCCGTACGAGTTAAGGTGAATGTCAAATCATGAACGTCAGGTATTGGTGAAGGGAATTCAATCGTATCTCCGATATCTGAATCAAAGATGTGATTGACTTCTGCTTCATTGAATCCATCACCATCCATATCTATCGAAACTGTGTATTCGCCAGGGACTACGGGTCCAAAACTCAACATGCCAGTTTCATTTGCAGTAATGGTACAAGGTGCGAATTGTACTTCTGAACACTCTCCGGAAGGTAGCATGTCAGTTTCGTTGAAATTGTATAATGTTACAGATTCAGTTATTGGCTCACCACCAACATCAACTAAACTACCTGTGATAAGGCCGCCTGCGAGGTCTATTTCGTGTAATGATGCGGTTCCTGCAAATGGTACTGAAAATCCATCTGTAATTTCGATACGAGTTCCATCTTCAAAGACTACTGTTACATCATATTCACCAGGTATTGCATCAGTCATATGGAAAGTACCCTCTTTGACCATTGCACCACTAAAGTAACCTTCACCACTGAAGGTACCTGTTCCATTGATGATACCGTACGATGAAATTGATTCGTCACTCGCATCAACAGTAAATACCCCAGTGCCTGATAGAGAAGAACCATTGAGCATCTGGATGAATGAAGATGTACCATTAGATGTGAATCGCCCAGTGGCGTTTACAATACCATCAATCAAGTAATCTCCATCAGAGAGTGAACATATGCTGAAGTTCTCCGGCATTGTTCCATTTTCGTTACAATCTCCATCAACAATATCAGTTGAATCGATAGTTCCAGATAGAGTTCCACGGCCACTGAATTCACCATCACCTGCTAAACTATGCGCATGTGTGATAGTCTGTCTATGAGTTCCAACGAAATCCTCCACAGTAACAATCCCTGTTGATATTACTTGACCTGCACCGGTAAAGGTGACTTCTCCAATTCCTTGGAATGATAAGTTGGCACCAGATACTGAACCAGTTGAGGTTTCA
>DUIL01000136.1:1720-4369 GCA_013330385.1 Candidatus Thalassarchaeaceae archaeon | reverse complement strand
TATTCTGGGGCGATGTAAGTGAAATGCCTCCAATTGATTCCAAATGTTGCATCATCTGGTCCTGAACCACATTTTTCGGGCCAAGTTTCCATCGGGTCGATTTCACTTATTCCCGAGCAGACAAGATTGTCCATAGGTACAGCGTAGTGTATGTTGTCGTTCCCTTGATTGGAATCTAACCACTCTTCGGGACTCATGTTTGCGTGCCCGCCCCCATCTGGACCATACCAGCCGTCGTCAGCGGTCGGACATCCTAACCAGCGTCCAACCTCAGGCGGCCATGAAACTCCGAGTGGGTCGGCTACGGTAGGTGGGTCGCTAACATCGACTAGTCTAAGGCCAGCACCCCAGTATGAGACAACCAGAAGTTTCTGTTTTGTTATTGGGTGTTCGAAGTAGACATTGTCATGATTGAAGATGGAGCCCCCACAGGTTGTGTGCGGTTCAGGTGTATAACCACCCCAACGAAGAATTTCACGGCTAGAGTTCTGTTGCTCATTGTTCTGATTAGGAAGCCAGGACTCTAGTCCCATTGGTACATAGAAAACCTGTGTTCCTTTGTAGAAAGTTCCCGAACTGCCTTCGACCATCTCAGGGTAGGGGTCTGCTCCGAATAGGAATAAGCTACATTCCTCACGAGGGTCTAATGCCCCATCCCAGTCACAATAAACATGTAAATCCTGATTGTGGAAGCCAGCAGGAGGGTTGTTCCATTCTGCAACCTTAACTGGGCTGGTTTTGTCCCCCACATAGATGACATCTAGTCGATTCATACCACTGTTAGCATCATCATCATTCGGAATTGGATCCAATTCACTATTGGTAAGTTCGTGATTAATCAGAACCCAGTTGTTGTCCGGGGTGACTTTTATGTCGATTATTCTGGCAACTTCTGCATAATAGGTTGAGAGCATCTGAATATTGTTAGGTGAACTGATATCGAGAATCTCAAATTGGTTGTAACTCGAAACATAAGCATAGCAGCCTCCTGTTCCGTCAGCATAAATTTCACAATCTTCATCGAAGTTTCCTTCTATCGATATCTCTGAGTTATCTCCAGGTGTCGGTCCTGTGTTCTTTGAGGATTCAAGACACGGTCTACCCATTGTATCATCGAATTCAGCAGGAGGTGTGACTTCACCATCGCAGTTTAGGTTGTGATAATCGATAAGTTTGGTATTAGAAGTTGATAGTCTATGAGAAAAGAGATCGCTATGCGAGTGGTTCTCATCTTCAATTTCCATAACTGGGTCAACCCATCCTTCATTGTTCGAATCTGAACTATCTGGTTTGAATATAGCAATACAGCCACTCATCGGCGCGGCTACCATCAGAAAAACCATAATTAGCATTGGGAATTGAGTTGTTCTGGTCATGCAATCACCTTGGTAGCGCTCCCGCTGACCTAGCACAGCAATTCAATGCAGCGGTCCGTAGCGCCCTCTAAAGAGGGCGTATTTAGGCCTCTAAAGGCATACCATATGGTGAATCAATATCAAGTTGTACGATATAGAGTCCCGAGGTAATACAAGATAGGTAGGTGTATCCGTCATGGTATTCGGCAGCCCAAATGAAAGGAGTCCATCCGAATTCATAGTATGAGCTGTCTAGGGGGACTCCGTCCATTCCGTGTGGTAGGTTGTAACCTACTGTGGCCTGCATATGGGCAACTGAGCGATTCATATCTTCTTCTAATCCAAGTGCCATCAATGTCTCTATGTCAACAACCCAGAGTCCAGCATGGTAACTTGAGAGATAGATTCGGCCATCCCAAGCCCCTCCGTAACTATTGTCGGGAAGGCCTGGTAGTCCAGTTTGGAAAATCTGAGTATCCGCATTGTGAGGGCTGAAAAGCAACCATTCCTCACCACCAGGGATGTGGTGTAATTCAGCGAAAGGCAACTCATAACCATGAATCAATTTTGGTTTGAATGTGACCTTTCCATTTACACTTTCATATTCAGTAGTGTCAAGCAAATATCCCATTCCAGTTCCCACACTAGTTTCTAGAACTTCAGTTGCAAGGAATGTCAGATGCATTTTCCCAGTAGGATATCCCAAATGTGATGCATCGACCATATCATCGATGGGTTCAGCATAGTGTATGTATGAGGCGCGGCCTCCATTCTCATTACTAGTGCAGCCACAATCCATTTCGCCATCTCCATCTAAGTCGGCGAATTCCATCCAAAGGCCAACTTCAGGCGCTCTCCATGTGCAGCCTGCTTGAGTTCCTCCCGAGAGTCTGCATAGTGAACCATGCCAGAGGTATTCGGCCATGTCCTTATTTGGATGAGGGATATCACTAACATCGAAAATCCGTAGCCCTGCTTCCCAGTAAGCTCCGTAAACATAGGTGCGTCCAAAACGTGGGTCATTCTGGTCTTCCCCCGGCCAAGTCTGAACAGTCATATCATGAATGTAAATCCAGCCCCCCAAAGTAGTCTCCCAACTGACTTCGGCCTCACCCACTTTGACGATTCGAGGCAGGTCCCCATAAAGGGCGAAGTTGAGGTGAGCGATTGTGATTCCGCCACAAGCATCGCCCTGACCAACATCACACTGTTCGTAGTCGGGGTTGGCCACAAAGATGTACCATTCATTGTCAATCATATGTGTGTAGAGATTGTGAGGTCCACTGGGGTGGTC
>DUIL01000136.1:0-1314 GCA_013330385.1 Candidatus Thalassarchaeaceae archaeon | reverse complement strand
GTGACTTGAGCGGGGTCTCCCCATTCACCAACATTAGGGTCGGCATTCCCCGGATCTACTAATTGATTTTGAACGATGACATATTCTCGACCATTGTATTCAAGATACTTCACATCCAAAACTTGAGTATTAGGGTCAATGTAGACTCCGGTAACGGTAGTATTAGCCGGGTTCGTGACATCGACTATGTGTAATTCGGACCATCCAGCAATGTAAGCATAGGTATTGCCATCAGGAGAATCTGCGACTTGAATTTCGGCGTTTCCTGGCGCGGTTAATGGATTGAATGAAACTGGAACTAAGTTCTCGGTATACAATTCATGCTGGCTAGCATTCCTATGGTCATGCCCCTCTACATCGATTAGAGGGTCGACCATATTTTCAGAGGTGTTCGAATCGAGTGAATCTTCTGATGATAGCATCATCATTGCGACTCCACCAATCAAGAGAGTCAAGGCAAGTGCCCCTGCGATGACTGCCCGCTCGGTATCCATACTGTTCTTCGTGTCTGCGAGTCATGTTGAAGTCTTTGCTGCGCTACGAATGGACATGGCGAGAGCGCACCTGCTTGTTGGAATCCTGTTAATCGGGATATTGTTTAGCCCCTCTGCCTATGCCCATGACCAAAAAGAATACACTATAATTCTACATTCAGAGGGCTCTAATCCTGACGGTGTGAATGGAGGGATATTGGTCGATACCGATTCACTTTTCTTTAGAAACCATGATTCTAGAGATGGTGCTATGCACCGTATCTTAGTCGATGCTAACTCTGATGGTGAATTTGAGGGCGTTGATGATTTTGACACGGGCTGGCTAAACACAAATTGTGAGAAGAATGAGACTGGTGCACTTGTTGATAGTGATTGCAAAACAGCCGCATTCATTGAACTCTCAGCCTCTAATGGATTACTACCTGGAAATATTTCTATGATTCACCAAATTGATTTTGAAGGTGTGGTTGATGAATATACATTCTATGCTAATTTCGCACTCGACGATCACACAGTAAACACAGACCCAGGAACTTCTTCAACAACTAATGAGGATACAGAATCTTCTCGAGATTCAAATCTAAGGGCTGTAATTCTGGTTTCAGTCTTTATCTCACTTCTATTAATCGTTAAACTAACTAACCCCAAAAACGATGATTGAATCCTTGTGGCTCAACGGTTGAACTCAAGAACCCCTGCCCGGTCGCCACGCTCACGGGGCGCTTAGATCAGCCTGGAAGATCGTCTGGTTTGCAACCAGAAGGCCGGGGGTTCAAATCCCCCAGCGTCCACCACCCGCAACCACTTCCCGATGCACTGC
>DUIL01000121.1 GCA_013330385.1 Candidatus Thalassarchaeaceae archaeon | reverse complement strand
ATGTTCGAATCACATACCTTGAAGATCCACAAAGACACTCCCGTTTTCGATGGACAGTTCTCCAATCGCTGCTACTCAGAATCTGTAAAGACGGCATTTGTTGACTTCCGTGCTAAGGCGATCAGAAGTGGCAGATATAGTCCCGAAAATGATCAGATTCTAACCGAGCAGTGGAGTCGAATCATTGTTCACCTTCCGTACGCATTCCAGGGTAAGCGAATGTTCCCTGATGTTTTCCGTCATGACAGGCGACACCTTCCAATGTGGGAGAAGATTATCGAAGAAATCGGTATGGAACCGTTCCCTGAAGACTTTGATGACACCCCTGAGGGAATTGAGGAGTTCGAAAAGGCCAACGATGCCTATCGAAGATTGATTTCAAAAACAGAGGAATTCAAGGTGTTTTCAGAAAGCAGAATTGAGAAGACCCAGCGTGCTTCAAGTCTAATTGGAAATCAGTACACTGGTTCTATATTCCTAGCCTTGATGTCGACAATGGAATCAGATTTCAAAGATGGTGTCGAAATGCAGGGTAAGCGAGTAGGTCTTTGCGGATACGGTAGTGGAGCTAAAGCCAAGGTTTTCGAAGGAATAGTTCAACCTGAATGGAAAGAAGTTGCAAGTCAATTCAAATTGTTTGAGCGTCTCAACAATCGAACTCCATTAGACAAGGATGTCTATGAGAGACTACACCGTGGTTCTCAGAAGGATTCAGTACTTTCTCCAAGCGCCGAGTTTGCGTTAATAGCAATTGGCGGAGAAGGAGTTCTAGAGGGCCAGCGAAAATATGCTTGGTATGCTTAAGAACTCAAGGTTGAATCGATCTATTGATGACAATTCTCTGAACTTCTTGCGTCCCTTCATAGATTTGAGTAATTTTAGCATCTCTGAAGAATCTTTCAACAGGGAAGTCAGTAGTATATCCATAACCGCCTAGAACTTGTACTGCGCGTTCCGCAACCCACATTGCTGTGTCGCCAGCGAATAACTTGGCCATACTGGCTTCTTTCGTATGTCGAGGTGCTCCTTCCTCGTAGTGGCGCTGCTTAGACCATGCAGCCTTGTAGACCATCATACGTGCTGCTTCTGTTTGTGTAGCCATATCTGCTAGATAATTGCCAATACTTTGGTGATGAGCTATCGGCTTACCAAATGCTTGGCGCTCGTGAGCGTAGTTTAGTGCTGATTCATATGCACCCTGAGCGATTCCTAATGCCTGTGCAGCAATCCCAATGCGAGAGTTATCTAATGCATTCATTGCAATTGGGAAACCATTCCCCGCACCTTTGATTACATTCTCAATCGGTACTTTACAATCATCGAGTAGTAGAACGCAAGTGTCAGAAGAACGAATGCCTAACTTTTCCTCTTTCTTTCCCACACTGAATCCTTCCATGCTTGAATCGACGATGAAAGCTGTAGTTCCTCCATGCTTCTTGACTCCATAATCCGGATGATCAACATCCTTAGCGAAAAGAACATAGATTTCTGCACTCTTTCCATTGGTCACCCACATTTTTTCTCCATTGAGAATGTAGTGTGCACCGTCTTCACTGAGTTTAGCCTTGCAACCCAGTGCTGCAGCATCTGTTCCTGCACCAGCTTCTGAGAGTGAATAAGCACCAATTTCTCCTTGAGCAAGACGAGTTAAGTAACGCTGTTTTTGGTCTTCATTACCGTGTAGTGCTATGGTTTTGGAACAAAGTCCAACATGAACACAGAACATTACTGAGAATGATGGGTCAACGCGAGCCAGTTCCTCAACAATAATCGCTTCACTAATATCATCAACAGGGCTACCTCCATATTCTTCGGGAATAGTGATCCCCTGTAGTCCATACTCACAGAATGCTTTCCATTCATCTAATGGAGGTGTTGCGGTCCTATCTCGCTCTAGGCACGTAGGTGCTAGAACTTCCTCGGCAAAGCCTCTGACCATTTCTCGAATCATACCCTGTTCTTCGGTCTCCATGAAGTCCATACTTTCGCCCACTGCGGCCGAGGTGGAGGCCGTTGTTAATCCCTGCTAGGGGTATTTTTGGCACATTTGCCAATCGAATCATTCAAATTGGAGGCCATTGGGGGCGCGTTCGGAGATTCAACATGTCCGACTCTGATGACTTCTTTTTTGATGTTCTTGAAGACCGCCAATACACATTGGAGCATCTTTGGCTTCAATTGATAGATGAAAAGGAAGGTACCGTTAAAGTTGGAATGTCTGAATTCATTCGTGCAGACTACGGTGACGTAGTTAGAGTGATTCTTCCTCATCCACAAGATGCTAGTGAGTTTGTTATTGATGAAGAGGCTACAGACGATGATGGTGAAGAAGAGTCGAAGCCAGCACCAGCAGTAGCTGGTGATGAAATTGGGATTGGTGAGTTGTTAGTTACCATACGAACAGTTCAAGATCGAATTCTGATTAATTCACCATTCCCCTGCAAGGTGCTTGAATTGAATGGAGAGGTTGAAGATAATGCTGATTTCGCTAATGACGACGCTTACGGAGACGGATGGTTCCTCATAGTCAAGCCTCACGAATTTGAAGAAGACCAGTTCTTAAATTCCACAGAGTACATTCAATACCTAGATGAAATCCTAAGAGAAAGTCTCTGATTATGGCCAACTTAGTGAAGGCCACTTTTCAGGGTCTTCATTTCCCCAGTCAATAGTCTCGAGTAAATTCAGAACTTCATCAGCAGTTGCCAAATTATCTTCTATCTGGCGTCGATGTAGCCACCCCTTTAGTCGCCCGAGTCTCCGATTCGGTTCTAATCCAGTCTCAATAATCAATCTCTTTCCATCAATCAGTGGTTCCGTTCCGGCGGAAGGAGTTGAAACAGCACCTGCTTTGGATACATATTTTTCACCAGCATCACCAAAGTAAGATGCAACGTCCTTCTGCATTGATTCTGATAATGCCGTATTGAATCTCCTTAGAGTGGAGTAACTATCATCCTCTAAATCTTCAATTTTCAAATTATGAAGAAATTCGATGGTATGTGCCTCATCGTTCGAGAGACGTAGGGATTCCTTGAGAAACGAGGACAGTTCTACCCCTGAGCGTTTGTCACTTGAACAGATGATTGCTAAATCGATAGAAGGTTGGTTTGAATAAATAGAATCAGTGCTCAACTCAACTCCGTTAAGAATCACTTCTAGGATTCCGTGTTCGGCCATCATATTGAGAACCGAAGCACTATTTTCTCCCATGAAAACCCGTGATAATTCATTCCACTTTCGTTCAGCAGATATTTTCGCTAGCATACCTCTGTTTTCCTTAATTGCTTCACTCAGTGAGTTGTTTAGATGCCGCTCCCCCATTGACCCGGCATCAAGGAACCTGAAGGCTCGCATTATTCGCAAGCCATCTTCAGTCAAGCGTTCTTTTGCATCCCCTACTGCTCTAACTATTCCAGTAGCAAGGTCATCTTGACCTCCATAAGGGTCGATTAATTCTCCAGTCGAAGCATCTACCGCCATGGCATTTATTGTAAAATCACGTCGTGCTAAATCTTCTAGAATGTCTTCTCCAAAACAGACTTCATCGGGCCTTCGACCGTCACCATAATGCCCCTCACTTCGCAATGTAGTAACTTCCCAGGAGATGTTATTATTATTCGAATCACTCACTATTTGATCATCGGGAAGAACAATAATTGTTCCAAAAGCTTCTCCAACTGGAATAGTTCGTGAAAACAATTCAGTAATTTGTGATGGCCTCAAATCTGTTGCAATATCAACTTCATGTGGATTTAGGCCAGCGACAGTGTCGCGCACCCATCCTCCAACAATCCAGGCTTTTCCAGCCTGACATAGTCTCAGGAGGACCCATTGGTCAGCCGAGCTGAGCCGCTCGCGTAGGTCATCCATGGTGAGCCTTCAAACCCTTTAGCCATCAATCCCTCGGGCATCAGACCTATTGCTGAGACACTATTCGGAGGTCTATGGAGGTCGAGTTGATACCACTAGAGGTACTCAGACCTCACGAACAGGTTATCGCTAAGAAAGTCGACCAATTAGAGAGAATGACCCATCGTTGGAACGCTTACACAAAGCCTCTCTTACTAGACGGAAAGACCGGCACCATTCTAGATGGACATCACCGATACCATGTAGCCCTGCGCATAGAATTACAATGTGTTCCTTGCGTTCTAATTGATTACTTGAATGATGATTCAATAGAGTTGGATGTATGGCCCAACTGTGGCCGAGAATCTATTACTAAACAAGAGGTAATTGACTCCGCTCTATCTGGTAAATTGATGGTTCCAAAGACTAGTCGGCATCGCCTATCCGACCATCTTCCTCCTATCGCAGTGCCTCTCCACAGACTCCGACAACCCGCATTCAGTAGTGAATGAGTCTATTCTTGTATTTTCACGGCACGAGGTCCTCGTGCCCTCCGGCCATAGGTGGCTCATCTTCATCCCAGTCGCCTGGATTTTCAAGATCAATAGAGAATAGTTGCCCGAAAAGAGGTAACATAGGAGATAGCCATTCCATCTCTGCCATTAGGAGTTCAACTACGGGGTGTTCTATGATATCATCTTCCGTAGCTTCCACGTCAAGTGGTGGGATGTCTGAAGGCATTCCACGAAGTGATTCAACTAATTCTTCAATACGTTCTACAGTTTCATTATCAATTTCTACCATTTCTACAATTATTGATAATGCATCTTCGATATGTTCGGCCAA
>DUIL01000103.1:500-5067 GCA_013330385.1 Candidatus Thalassarchaeaceae archaeon | reverse complement strand
CCCAATCGCGCAGCGCCATCACGTACTGTGACCTCGAACTTTCCAAGATCCTGCGGCCGGCAGGGACTGGGGTCTGGACGTACAGCCACAGTATCGCTGCTCGGCCTTGTAGTCATCAATCCTCGCCAACGCGCGAGAGTACTTTCAAGGAGACTTTACCATCATTTAGAACGACTTCAACCTCATCTCCATTATTGATTGCAATAGTAGGGTCTTGGTCAAATCCATGAGCATATGGCAGACCTAGAAGGCTTGCTGCGGGAAGTGTCAACGGACAAACATCTCGGTTCAATATTGCTTTAGGACCAAAGCCGGTATAGATTAGGCCCATCAGGACAAAAGGAGCAACTGTAGAGCCGGAACCCTTCGGATAAATCAGAATAGTATCCTTGACTGCAACACCATCGAGAGGATGTCCGGGCTCCTCTATCACTCCCGTATCGCGGTTGACGTATCCAAGGTAAGTTATTGGAACATCAGTCACCATTGCCTTTCCAGAAACTATCCATTCTTCTTGACTTGGTAGGCCCTTTCCAGATATATTGGCATCGCCTGATTGATGTGATTTGTTTGTGGCAATGGGTTTTGCATTCTTTGTGCCAAGAACTGGTCTTTCTCCAGTCACAATACCTGGGTCAAAGGCGTGAGCAACACACTGGGAAATTGGAGCAACACTAGTTGGCATCCTATTCAGTCCACTGGTTAGATAATGTTCAGCCTTGAGAGAATTAGTCAGAAGGTGGTTGTAGTGGGAACGATTGTATGGAGTGACCTCGGGACAAGTGTCTTTGAGAACTAAAGCACCGGCCTCTTCAAGAATTGATACAGTTCCATCGGCATCTAACAATTCGTAATTTGCAGCACTGGTAAAAAGCCACAGACGCCGATTCGGTATTCTCTGTCCCAATTCCATTCTCGCTCTAACTGCGGCCGCCGTCGCTCGTGCTTCACCTACACTAGCCTGGGGACAACCGATTACAACTAAATCGACAATTCCCGAAGGCGCCAATTCGTCATATCTCTTTTTCAAATCTTCATCTGTAAAAATCAATTCACCCTCATATGAGTCAGTAGAAGGTGGGTCTCCAGTTATTCCGTCAGCCCATAGCATTGGGCAGCCATAATTCGCTGCAGCGGCAGTAAGTGCCTTACGCATCTCAAAGTCATTATTTTCTGGCAGTCCCACGAGATGTGGCATCATGCCCCACGGCAGATTCCACTCTGGCCGAATTTGTTTACCAATCCAATCACCCAAAACCGACCAATCGGCAGTATCTCCCATGTCTGCTTCAATCATGACCAGAATGTTAGGGCGACGATTTTCTTCGATGTGCAAGCCCCAAAGAGGAGCCCATCCAGTAAGTGCTGTGGCTAATGCAGAAAGTCCAGATTCTCTGTTTGTAATTAGAGACGTGTATGAATTGGAGAAACAAACAGCATTAGATTCTGCCCAAGACCCTATTCCTTCGGCTAATTCAATTCCACGATCATATGGCGTGCAGGATAGAATTGAATCAATTCCCAATTCAGAATAGGCATGAATAATCTCAAATTGGTGTTTGAGAAAATCTGGATAATCAATTCCCATTTGGTCGATTTTATCCATATCACAACCCGAAGAATTCAGAGTTGTTGGTATTGCAACGGTTCCTTCAGAATCACCCGAAATGTCGGAAAGGAATCGACGAAGTCCATGCCCACCTGTGATTACACTTACTCCAGATACATGGGCATGTGAACACCTAACGAATTCACTCGCGCCTGCTGAGGAAGCCAAATCAACAACCAAACGAGCTGCCTTCTGCTTAGTGGGTCCTTGCTTGCCTTCAAGCATCGATTGGAGTTCTGTAGGGACTTCCACGATTGAAGCCCAGATGCTGGATGCCTTCAAGATTCGCCGAGTTTTGACTCAATCAATGTCATCTAGGCTGGACATCCTTCAGGTCATTAATTTCCTGAACGCTGACGCTGTGCTTCAATAGCCACTGCACTAAGGGGTGCTTGAAGATTGAAGGAAGGAACAAAACCAGTCATTGGGATTCGAATTATCTCATCAGTCATTTGCAAAACTTCAGATGAAATCCCCTCACGTTCACCACCAACAATCAGAATCACATTTCCAGTTAGGTCTACGTCCCACGGATTAGATTCACCAACGTCCTCCAAAGCAATAATTCGGAATCCAGAAGATTTTGCTAACTCAATTGAAGATGCTGCATCTTGCCAAAGAACGGGGAGGAATCTATGAGCCTTCATTGAAGCACGTTTTGCAGCACTTCGCTCTTCATTATTGAGTTCTCCATTGACAATTACCGCATCGGCCCCGGAGACCTCAGCGGTTCGAATACAGAAACCTATGTTGACTGGATATTTAGCCCCATCAAGAAGCCAAATGAGGCCTCCTGATTTCAGCACCTGCTCAAAGTTTGCCAAAGGATCACGACCTACCAAAGCAAGGACTTCGGGGGTTCCTTGACTATTATCTCTAGACATACGCCAGAGGTCATTTTGAGAACCTTCAATCACTCTGATTCCCAAAGATTCAGCCCGACTCACTAAATTAGTTATTTTAGAAGAATTATGATCTCTTTTTACTAGGATAAGAGTTACTTTTTCTCCCGCATCAATAGCCTGTAACACCTCTACAGCACCACATTTCTGCATTGACAAACTACTCACAACCTAGTTTCCATCGTTTGTTTGGTCATCATTATTGCTATTCTTTTTGAAGATTGGAATTGGTATCATTTTGTGTAAATTCGCATCGTGGAATTTCAAATAAATGTCCAAGATTTCTTTTTGCCTTTCTGTAATTCCTTCTTCTGATGGATTTTCTAATTCATCCATAGCCCACTCGATTTCAGCATATGTAGCACCAATTTGGTCTTCATCAGTTCGGCCATCATCCCATAGTCCATCAGTGGGGGCCGCATCTCGAATTTCCTGAATTATTCCCAAAGCCTCAGCGATAGCATATACCTCGGTTTTGTAAAGGTCGGCTATAGGAGAAATATCCACACCCCCATCGCCGTATTTCGTGAAAAAGCCGACTCCGAAATCCTCCACTTTGTTGCCCGTTCCAACGACTATCCCATTGCTAGAAGATGCAATAGCATAGAGTGTGGTCATTCTGAGCCTAGCTCTAGAATTAGCAGCAGCCATTGTGGTAATGCCATCATCCAATTCCTTCATCAGAGAATCAAATGTACCAGTGAGATCGATTTGTTGGCTCTCCACATTTTCCCATCTAGACTTCAGCCAATCTATCTGTCGATTTGATAATTCATATTGATCTGGAGCCTGATGGATTGGCATATTGAGTGCTATAGTTCGTAGCCCAGACCTTGCACACAGTGTCGAGGTGACTGCGGAATCGATACCTCCTGAGACTCCAACAACAAGAGTCGATATACCTGCATTCTGGGCATAGTCACGAATCCAATCAGTAATTTCGTCACTGAGATCGATTAAGTCTTGCATTCAATAATTCCTCCTTTCAGTGGCACGCCATACCGTATTTCTTTAATCTCCAGTAGTTGTAAGGCCATGGTGTTAAGAAACCAACTATTAGCATAAACGGAATTGCAATCGGATTCATTCCGAGTTCACCCTGAGTAAACAGTAAATCTGTTATTTCCATTGCAATTTCCATCATTAGCATCGATATAAAAGACATCCCAAATGCAGTTGAAAGAGCATTACGGAAGTCCATTTGGCCTCGTATAAGAAGAAATGTCTCTAGCATTACACTAGTTGCCAATCCATTAATCAAAGGCAGGATAGCAAAGAAATACCAAGAATTTGAATACAAAGAAATATCATCGGTGAGGCCTGAATATGAATAATATGCCAATGTTCCAAATTCACCTATTGAACAACCTATTAGACACCATTTGGTATTGTTTGCTGATTGCTTCCAAACAGAACCATCACTCCAATGAAAATCCTCTCCTTGACCATCAACCGTGTAACCTATTGCTCTGACCGCACCAGTTAGTAAATCACGAGAAATTCCTGTATGAATTACAACCGCAGTACCCTGTTCATGAGAGACCACTGCTGAATCTACACCCGATACGCCCTCAATGGCATCGCGGACTCTACTAGCACAACCATCACAGGTCATCCCCCCCACATCCAACTGAATCGACTCTGCCATCAGGTCTAATGCGGGGCCGATACTCTTTGAAACCTTGCAAACAATACTAATCGCCCTTTGGGCGACTCCCTCACGTTCAAGAAGGAAACACAGGTCGAAGACTCGATGGCCGCGCCTAAACCCGCTGGAGACTTAGACCCAGTCTCCCTAGAAACCAGCCTAATGCAAATCTGGAGCGATGAAAAAACATTCGCTCAGAGCATTGAGGCACGCCGTGACGGTGCAGCGCCATTCACCTTCCTTGAAGGACCCCCTACTGCAAACGGAAAACCTGGGATCCACCATGTGATTTCACGTCTATTCAAAGACATGGTCTGCAGGTGGAAGACAATGGAAGGTCACATTGTTGAGAGAAAGGCTGGTTGGGATACTCACGGGCTTCCAGTTGAAATTGAAGTGCAAAAACAG
>DUIL01000103.1:0-150 GCA_013330385.1 Candidatus Thalassarchaeaceae archaeon | reverse complement strand
GATTTGATGAGTAATGAGGCTATTGAAGCGTTCGGAATGGAAGCCTTCAACCAGAAGTGTAAGGAAAGTGTCTGGACATACGAGGCCGCTTGGCGCGAAATGACCGAACGCATGGGGTTCTGGGTTGATCTAGATGACCCATATGTCACC
>DUIL01000022.1 GCA_013330385.1 Candidatus Thalassarchaeaceae archaeon | reverse complement strand
CATCATTTTGATTATTTACAGGTAGAGAAGCCATTTCAGTGAAATTCAGTGTCAAACTGTATTCACCCTCCCCTGACCAAGCATCAACTTGGACAAATACAGTGGAATTTGATACATTGGTTGAACCACTAGATACATTTTCAGGATGGTCAAAGAAACTATACTCAATTACTGAACCTGATGAATCTAATAAGAAAATGTCGTAATCATCAGTATTATTCCAATCCAGACTCGCTTGAATGGCATAATCGCCTGTAATGTTAATTCTATAGTAATCATATCTATCATCACTATTAGAAATCCAACCCCACCATGTGGCATTAGTTTGGGGTAAATCTGTAGCATAAGTTGTGTTATCTCCAGCATCACCACCAGTATTTGCGTCATTCTGATTGTCGGCTGTAGGAACCCCTGTTACGTTCAGCATGCCAAATGACATTGTGTAATTTGAGTCGCCCGAGTACGCACGCACGCGGAAGATAACATCGCTACCACCAACTGTAGTCCCGTTGGCTGTAATTGATTCGGGATTGGATGAACCGGTTGAATAGTCAATTATTGAACTGCCTGTTGAATCATACATGTAGATGTCTAAGTCAGCACTGGAATTAGTCCAAGAAACTTCGGCCCAAATTGTGTAATTTACGGGCACTGCGATACGATACCAGTCGTCCTGGTCCCAATTGCTTGACACCCAACCGGTATAGTTGCCACCAGTAGATGGAACGCTAATATTGGTGGCCGATGCTGCTGCGTTCCCAGCATCCCCGCCAGTTCCTGCATCATCCTGATTAGCGCCAGGTTGACTGGATGTTGAACCAAAACCGTAAGTGAAGTTGTAATGTCCCTCGTCGCTATATGAATAAATTTCAATGTATACTGTTGTACCTCCAACAAAGGTTCCATTCGAGCTAATTGTTGACCATGATGTACCGTAGTCATAATCCAAAGGACTACTAGATGAATCATACAATCTAATTAAGGAACCATAAAATGAAGCATTTGCAAAGTCCACCATATCGACATAGATGAAATGATCACTTGGGACGCTGACGGAATACCAATCTGTACTATCCCATTGGTCAGAAATCCAACCCTCTATGGTTGCATTTGGTGTGGTAAGAGAAATTGCTGTCGAGGCATCAGCGCCTGCATCAGTACCACTACCTGCGTCATCCTGATTAGAACCTGGCTGACCTGCTGTAGAGAATATCCAGACTTCGAGTGTGTATTGGCCTGAACCTGAGTAACGGTATACTTCGACATAAACCGAAGTTCCACCCACTGCTGTTCCGTTAGAAGTAACATCATCAACACTGGTGCTGGCTGAAGAATCAATCAAACTCCCTGATGAAGAATACAATTTGAGGTCAAAATCAGCACCTGATGGAGAAGTCAACTGGGCTGAAATACCAGTATTGGATGATAAATTAAAACCAAAATAGTCAGAAGTGTCACTTGATGATAAGTTTCCATAGTAGGTTGCGTTAGAAGATGAAGGTAACCAAGTCGCCGTAGACATTGACCCTCCTGCGTCAGAACCGCTTCCAGCATCATCGGCTAAGACTACCCCTGAGATGGTAGATAGCAGCATCAAGGCAACAATCGTTCGTGCGACATACGCTCGCGTCATGATGTATAGTGAATAGATGGTGTGTATTAACTGAACCCATTAACTGTCAGTGTGAAATAAACACTAAGCGGGGAGGGAATCAAGAGTAATCATAGAATCCAGTGCCTGATTTCCGCCCTAATTTCCCTTCTTCAACCATTTTTACCAATAGTGGAGCAGGGGCATACTTTTCGTCTTGAAATCCTTCGTATAACACATTCATAATGTGTAAAACAGTATCATTACCAATCAGATCAGATAAGGCGAGGGGGCCAATTGGATGATTCATGCCTAACTTCATGATTCCATCTATTGCCTCAGGCTCAGCAACTCCTTCTTGAAGGGTCAAGATGGCTTCGTTAATCATTGGACAAAGTATTCGATTAGAAACGAATCCAGGTGAATCATTGCATGCTAATGCAGTCTTACCCATCTTCTCAGCGGCTTCAACTACTGCTTCTGTAACCGAAGGTTCTGTTTTACTGCCATTGATGATTTCAACTAATTTCATCACAGGAACTGGATTCATGAAATGCATTCCGATTACTTTTCCGGGCCTCTTTGTCGCTTCGGCGATATCATTTATTGAAATCGATGAAGTATTACTTGCGAGTATGGCCTCAGGCTTACAGATTGAATCCAATTCAGCAAAAGTAGAATATTTCAAGTCCGGAATTTCAGGAATCGCTTCGACAATAAGGTCAGCATCCGAGGCGGCACTCTTCTCTGTAGAAGTAGATATCAGGGCTAAGGCTGCATCTGCGTCTTCTCTTGTCATTCTATCTTTCTTTACAACACGAGCAAGAGATTTCTCTATAGCTGCAATTCCATGATCAACATATTCCTGCTTAATGTCAATCATTACCACAGAATACCCCGCACAAGCAGCAACCTGTGTGATACCATTGCCCATTTGCCCGGCTCCAAGTACGGCTATTCTCTCGATTCCCATGAGACACTGCAACAGTGAGGTACAGATGAAGCCTCGCTTCCTAGCAGGTGCAATAATGCTCAATCAACATCGATGGAATCATCATCAGGAACCCTGTCCTGCCATGATTGTATATCGCGCTCGCCTCTTGCCCAAGCCCTCAATTCCTCTTCTTCAGGTAGTGGTTTAGGAGGCTCAGGAGGTGTGCTGTCCTCAATCATCTCATCAATCCATTCGGAAACACCTTCAATTGATTCGATTGATTCTTTCCTTCGCAATTGTCTTTTTCGCATCATGCGACCAGATGCACCGAGAATTGAAAGAAGAATAATCAGAACCGAAGCGCCATAGTAGAGCATCGGGCCACCATCTTGGGCATCATCAAGAGCCCAATCAAACCATTCTTGATACTGGACTTCTATGCCGTATTGGTTAGCATTACCACCTAAATCCACAGAAGTCGCATTAATCCAATGCCAACCTTGATTTGCAGGAACTCCTAAAGTGACAGTGAAGTTTTCACTATTAGTGCAGATGAAGGATGTACTCGATATTTCTGTAGAAATAGATACTGATGCACCATATTCACATACCCCATAGATTATTCTCTCAGGTTCAAGATTGGTAGTTCTATTCGCTATTTCTGTGAGGTTCAATTTAGGTGTGATTGTGTCTCTAGTGACGTGTAGCCAGTAACTCTCAGTGTGGTCAAGAGCCCCGATATCTAGTTTGAATTCGTTTTCACCTTCGTCTAACTCTAATTCGATTTCAATGAATGAAAGACCCGGATCAAACATATGAGTGGGGTCCAACTCTGAAGCCTCAGCACCCTCAGGCACATGCTTCACAGTTGCCCACTGATCTGGACCCCTTTGGAATACAAGTTGTACAGTTTCAGTTCCAACTACAGTGCCGTCCCAATTCGCCCATACTTGGCTAGTGTAAAGTGAAGGAGATAGCGTGTAAATCTTACATTCTGAAAAGTAATTAGGATTGTGTTGAGTCTCGGTAGAATCCCACGCTTCAACACAAAACACATGATTTCCTGCTTCAGAGAGATTGTAGAAATATCCACCATAACTGGCATTCCATTCTTCAACGTCCACACCATTATGTGAAAACCGAAGATGAACCTCTTCACTGGCAGTCCAAGACAAACCTAGTCGGTGGTCACTTAATATCAATTCATCAGAGGGAGAAATTTCCCAATTGACCTCGGGTAAAGTTCGGTCAAAAATCAAGGAATATTCGTAATGGTTACTATTACCCATCCAATCACTAATCTCAATCTCCATCTGATAACTATCATCTGTTAGATTTTCAAAATCCAACAACCAATGATTAGCATTATATTCATTGTGAAGGGTGCCCGGTTGATTGGCAAAACTAGGGAATTCAGTCATGTTTTGACAGAGTTTAAGGTCATTATTTATGTTTGAATCGATGAAAGACACACACATTGATTTCCAATCAGCAGTAATAGAGAATGAACCAAATGCCTTAGTGATGTTTAGAGGCGTACCCTCCCAAGACCAGTTTGCAAAGTTATGAATTGGATCAACGGTGTTCAATGATATTGATTCTATTGTGGGTGCTGTCGAATCAAGAATGACATCAAATGATTCTTGATACTCATTTCCAGCAGGGTCAATAACTGAAATTGAGAATGTGTTATTGCCATTAACAATATATTGACTGAATAATGGTGCTCCAAAGGGATTCATCCAAAATATCTCAGATTCTTCTAGAATGATTGCTACTTCGGCAGAACCATTCGAATCAGTTTCAATAATTGTTTGATCATGTTTGAGAATAGCATCGGGTTCAGTTTGGATACTTACTTCAAGCAAGCTCTGGTCAGTAATCTGAGGAATATGAGATATTATCAAAATTGGAGATATTGTATCATATTTTACAGACAACCAATCTGTGGAAGAACGACCTGATATATCTGAAATTGATGCTGTATAATCGTGCCATTGTTCATTTTCAGGCAGAGATGAATTGACCCAAACTTCCCTAAATGTTAGATTAGATGAATGATTATTTGAATTCCATAGTTGGGTGATATCGAGAGAGGAGAGATTCCACAATGTAGCTTCAACGCTTGTGGCGTTAGGAACTAAAGTGGTGTTACTCGCACCTAACCAATCAAGAGAGTCAATAGAAAACCCACTACCTATGTCTTTGGCATGAAGTGAGAGCGGCAGAGTTACATTCGTTTGAGTCAAGTTCTCAGGCGTAACGAATTCAATCTCTGGGTCAAGGTCAATTAACTCGTATGTGAATGGTAAACGCATAGAAATTCCGCCATCAAGAGTAATCTCAACGAACCCTTCCCATACTCCTTCTGATTCAGGCATTTGGTAGTCTATATTCAACTCGAGAGCCCCTTCGGGAATATCTCCAGCGAGTGTGTCTGAACCATTTGGCCAAATGTTAGCGATATCGGATTGGTTCAACAACGAGGAATTGGTTACATTCAATGAATTACCAGCTACAACCTCAACATCTATCCAAAATTGAACACTCTCCGATACAGACCAGCCATGTACCGCAACGGAGTAGTTTCCATCTTCAGGACTATCTATTGTAATCGATTCAGCAGAAGTTCCAGACCAAGATCTCTTGAGTTCCTCGCCAGACTCAAATATACCATTATCATCAGAATCATGGAATAGATACAAATCTAAATCTGCATCCTCATAAGAGTCCATTTGTATCGAAATTTCAGCAGCATCTACTACACTGAAATTATGCCACCATGAAGCACTCATTTTGTCGCCGGAATCATCTTGGTAAGCCGTCTCATTATCAAAATTTATTGGTTGAGTCCAACCAAATGTACGTACAGATTCTAGAGGTAAAGGCATTGTAGAAACAACATACACACTTTCATTTCCGTTAGCTTCAGACCAGTCTGTAACAACCTTGTGGAAGCCGGACTGCTCGGCTGCCACATACCCAACAGAGATATTCAGAGCATTATCATTAGTCGTGACCCCGTGGTGCGCTGTATGGAGAACCATTTGATGAATTCCAGCAGAAGTGGGTACAACAAACACTTCTCGCGAATCACCAGTGTAAGTGCCCCATGAGTGTCGCCCGCTACCAACATGATTGTTGACAGAACGCTCTTCAATCCAAAACGTTGAGTCGCCGTATGCCAAAGGTGCTTCATCGGCATAACCATGAGGTGTTTGAGAAAGCCAAAGGACATCGACATCTGTCCACTCATTATCATCCCAGTCTACATCGAGAATTGCAGTGCCTCCTGTATCTAGTTCTTCAGGCCAATCAACACTAAGGAATCGCCAATCTCCACTCTCTGGTCGCCAACTCCAACGCTGACCTCCTGAAAGCCAAGATTCTGTGTACAAAGTTTGGTTGGAAACATTTCCATCTAAAGGATTCGCAAACAGATTAAATGGACCACTCCAAGGCACATTGGTGACAATTGGAAGTGTCCACTCGCGACCAAAAACCATCGTGCCGTTGTGGTTTTCCCATGTTTTAATGGCCAAACCGTGCTGATGAAGGCCAGAAGGCGCATCAATTGGGACGTTGACTGTGAAATTGTAAGTCAAAGTAGAATTAGCTTGAACTGTAAGCGGTGGTAATTCTCCCGAGGAATGGTGGGTCGAAATCCAGTTGTCTGTTGTCGGCCCGAATGCAGTCCAGTCCCATTCAATACTGACGTTTTCGAGGCCGGATGAACTGACGCGGTTTCTAGAAACTCCAAGGAAAAGGCCATCCTGCATATCGTCGAATGGCATTCCAACACGGAATTCGGCTTGAGGGCCATGGTGATACCAAGTGCCGTATGCATCAAATTCACTTGACTCAGTCCAATCATCGGAGTCAACCATAGAGTCATTATCGAAATCGTTCACCCAGATGCCGTCGCCATCATCATCACTCCAGCGATACATTGTGATCTCAATTCGTTCATTCGAACTGGTATCCAAATCACCATCGAAAGCAGCATACTCAATTACCGCTCTACCTCTAACTAAATTAGTAGTTAATGGCAACTGATAGCTTGTGTTGTTGACATGAATTGGGATAAGTAAGTCTGGTCTATCTCCTTGATAACCATCCCAAGTATTGTTTTCCCCACCACTGCTACCATTACCAATACTGAGCCATTGACCTACTTGATGAGCTAGCGGTTCATGCCTTACTGGATGAATAATTAGATCTATGGCTGATTCACCATGATTTGTAAATTCAAGGGGCACCGTTTGAGATTCACCTTGTGAGATTGTATTGATATTAGCATCCCGATGTTCTCCTTGGAAAGTACCAGTCATCCACTGTGAAGGAGTAACAGACCAAGTTCCATTCTCTCCATCCAAGGTCGCTGTAGCCCTACTTGCGTTGAACCA
>DUIL01000154.1 GCA_013330385.1 Candidatus Thalassarchaeaceae archaeon | reverse complement strand
AACGCACTATTGCCAAATCTAGTTCAAACCCTAGAAGGTGATCCTGCCTTTATTCATGGTGGCCCTTTTGCTAATATCGCACATGGTAATTCTTCAATTATAGCCGACCGATTAGCTCTTTCATGTGCTGATTATGTGGTCACTGAGGCAGGTTTTGGCGCAGATATGGGTGCAGAGAAGGCCCTGCAGATCAAGGCTCAGGCTGCTGGAAAAGTACCGGATTGCCTAGTCCTCAATGTTACAGTACGTTCTATGAAATTACATGGTGATGGATTCTCTACAGGTGGAGGAAAGCGTCCTCCAAAAGAGGAACTAGAAGCAGAAAATGTTGAGGCTACTCGTGCCGGTGCTGCCAGTAACCTACGCCGGCATGTCAGAAATCTTTCATCAACTGGAATTCCAGTAATCGTCTCGATAAATCGCTTCTCTAGTGATACAGATGCTGAAATTGAAGCAATCCACGAAGAGGCGGTCAGTGCTGGTGCTCGTCAAGTTGTTCTTTTCGAAGGTCATGGGAATGGTGGTGATGGTGCTTCACAACTCGCTGATGCTGTAGTAGAGGCTTGTGCTGCTCATGATGAAGCAGGTCGGCCATATACTCCATTGGTTCCATCTGGATTACCTGCCGAACAGACAATTCTACGTGTCGCAACTAATGTTTACGGCGCTCACACAGTTGATTTTTCACCACAGGCTCACAAGATGCTAGAATCATTGCGTACTTGGGGGATGGACACATTACCTGTATGTATGGCTAAGACTCAGTATTCGTTCAGTCATGAGCCTTCAGAACTGGGCGCTCCGACTGGTTTTACAATGCCAATTCGTGAATTACGTCTTAACTCAGGTGCAGGCTTCATTGTTGCCATCTGTGGCTCAATGATGACGATGCCAGGCCTTCCAATAAGACCAGCGGCTATGGATATGGACATGGACGAAAATGGTCAATTGACTGGTGTTTTCAGCTGATGGATGTGAGAAATTGCGACAATTAAAGGCCTCGGACGAGGGGGTCAGAATCCGCATCGATAATTCCGATGACCTGTGGGTTCTCACCCAAATCTGTCGACCTGGTGCAATTATGGGTATGCTTTCTCATCGTCGTGACTCAACGACTGGAACTCAGGAAGGAGGTCGAGCAAAGTCTGCTGAGAGGAAGCCGATGTGGATTGAGATAGAGGTTGGTGAAACGTCATTCCAGCCCTTCACGGACAACCTAAGAGTTCACGGTGTTATTACCGAGGCGAAGATAGACATTGGATCTCATCATACTCACATTGTTTCATCACATGATGAAGTTGAGATATCATTTGAAGGCGGTCTTCCTAATGTTGATCGTGCTCTAATAAAAACCGCTCTTGCTGCCGGGACTCAACCAAAAGCGGGATTAATTGTTGTAGAAAATGACGAGGTACTAATCTTCGAAGTTGCAGCTCACGGAATACGAGACATCTCACAATTCTCCATGCGAGGTGGAGGCAAGAAAGCCGATGATTCAACAAGTGTACGTCGAGGTTTCTTTGAGCGAGTTGCCCGCGAAACTAAACTTGTTTTCCCAGACCAAATGCCTCTGGTGATTTGCGGCCCGGGTATGGCTCGTGAGCAATTCGAGGCCATGATAAGGGCCCTTGGTGCGCAAAATCAGATTCTCAATGCAGCAACCTCGATAGGAGGTCGTTCCGCTGCCAATGAAGTTCTTGCAGAAGGTGCCGCGGATTCAGTACTAGGCGAACATGAACTTGTTCGCCAGGTTCGTGCTATAGAAGAAGGAATGAAGAGGATTTCAACAAGTGGTGCAGTAGCCTATGGTTCGGCCTCTATTGCAGATGCAGCAGAGCAAGGGGCGATTGAATCTCTAATCATTGATGCATCTTTATTGAGATCTCAAGATGTTGAGATTCGCAATCGCTGGGAAAATATTTGTTCACACACCGAAACTAGTCGTGGTGAAATAATCCAGTCTTCAATCGACCATGACGCAGGTCAGCAATTGGTTGGAATGGGTGGTGCAATCGCTCTTCTGCGCTGGAAGGTCGATTGAATGCAAACCGAGGTTCGTATTGTCGCATTTGGCAAAGAGTGTGTTCAGCAAGTGATTGATTCAACCAACTCAGCCTTGATTGATAGAATCGAAATTGATGATTTTTCAGATTTCAATCATGGTGAAATTGATTGGCGAGGCCAACTAGAGGGCGCACATTGGTTGTTGCTTTCATCCTCCACTGTTGTTTTGGGAGATTCTGCACGGAGCGCCCAAGGAGCTGGAATGACATTTGCTGAATTCGAAGGACCTCGAGTGGCTATGATTGTAGATATGCCTGAAGATTCCAGCAGATTAGCAGAATCATGGGGTCATGTAATTAAAAGAATCCGTCAGATTCACCTCATATTTCTGATGCCAGATGCTTTACTTGGAATCGCAGAGATAGAGGGTATCGATGATTCTGAATTATTGCAGAAAATTCGACTTATGGGGATGGTGCCACAAGTATGCGCCTTTGATCCAACTACACGGCGCATTAGAATCGAGCATTCATTAGGTTCTATTGATAGTACTTCAGATTCAAAGAATCCCGCTGATTGGTTGGCTAATTATCTCCATCAACTACCCAAGCAGGGACCCGGTAATGAAGGGATTCGTATCGCTTCTGGTGCAATCTAAGACTAATTTCATTGCGAATTACATAATTCAAATCCGGACTGCTGTCGAATACCCCTTTAGTAGGGTCACCCCTTCGGCCCGACCTGCGAGGAGCGAAGCGTATGCCACTCAAACTAGGACCAGCCGGTGTTCCCCTGTCTTGTAAGGGTCGAACAATCGTCGAAGGAATGGACGATATCACCGTTTTAGGCCTCGAAACAATGGAGATTCAAACCGTGCGTCAAGTACAGCCACATCACTTCGATCAGTATTGGCAGGCGGGTATCCTTTCTCACAAGGCAGATTTTGAGATGAATGTCCACGGACCTTACTACGGTGAGATACTAGGTAGTCGTCGTGAACTCAATCGAACCCTCTCCAAAATGGAATCTAGTATGCAAGTTGGAAAGGTTGTCAATGCCCGTCACATGGTTTGTCATGTTGGTCCGTACGGTGAGTATGACCCGGGCACTAAGGCCAATGAGCAGGTTGCCAATGTTATGACTGGCGTAGTTGAGCGAGTACGTTCCATTTGGGGTGTTGAAGGAGAAGAGGAGGATTATGCTGCATTCCCATGGGTCCATGAGTCTGAACCAACTTTAGTTGGAATAGAAACCAGTGGTCGTCAGGAACTTTGGGGAACCGTTGAAGAGGTTCTCGAAGTAGTCAATCATGTAGAAGGCACAGTTCCCGTTCTAAACATGGCACACATCCACGCTCGTGGACACGGACGACTGAAGACCTCCGAGGATTATGCTGAGTTATTTGACCAAGTCCGTGAAACGATTGGTGGTAAGAAATTCTACTGTCACTTCGCAGGAGTTGAACATCGTATGGGCAATGCTCAACATTACACTCAAATCAAGAAATCCGACCTTAAGTTTGAGCCATTTGCTGAATATTT
>DUIL01000142.1:506-5086 GCA_013330385.1 Candidatus Thalassarchaeaceae archaeon | reverse complement strand
CAGTGGGGAGACGCCTCTTGGGCTATGTTGTGGCTAATTATTACTGAAGCCATCATCTTTGCTGCTTTCTTTGCCTTTTGGTTCTGGGCTCGATGGCATACGATCAACTGGTCCGGAGCAGTAGGTGGTTCCTGGCCTGTGTCTGGCATTGAGCATGATTTAGTTCTAGTTTCAATAAATACGGTCCTACTTCTGACTTCGGGAGTCACAGCCCATAAGGCACTAGAATGCCATCTTGAGGAGGCATACGACAAATCAAAGAAACTCCTCATTCTAACTATTATCTTAGGATTAGCCTTCCTTGTAATTCAATTGTATGAGTATTCTACTGCTGGATTCATTTGGTCATCTCATGCATACGGTACAGCATTCTTCTCACTTACTGGATTACATGGCCTACACGTTCTTGTAGGATTGATTATGATTGGAGCGGTTCTTTTCCTAATGGCAAAGGGCCATTATGATCGTCCTCGCCATGATAGTTTTCGTGCGATAATAATGTACTGGCACTTTGTTGATGCTGTTTGGGTGTTATTGTTCTTCATTGTATATTTGGAGGTGATCTGATGGGATTTGAGCGCCGGCAATTGGCAATTATTATCGCTTCAATAGTTATTTTGATGATGACATTTGCTTCAATCTTCAATTGGTTCCAAGGTCTTGGTGGAACTGGAGCTCACGCGGATAAATATGACGAATTATTCACTCTATATTGGAGTCTAGGGACTGTAATTGGTCTTGTTGTTTATGCGTACTTCGTCTATCTATTAGTGACGTCCTATGGTGAGGATTCGGGCGAAGAGATGAGAATAGGAGCGCCACCCGTGATTAGAGAAAGTAAGAGAGGTGCATTTGCCATTTCTATGGTTATTGCGCTATTCCTTCTCGTGCTTTCAGATTCTACTTTCGATTCTATCGACTTTTTCGAGAAGCCAGAAACTACTGAAGACTCATTCACAATTGAAGTCACAGGTTACCAATATTATTGGGACTATCAATATCCGAATGGTGCTTCTATCAATAGTGCATCGGGTGAGACATTGAAGATTCCAGTTGATATCCCAATAGTTTTCGAGGTAACTAGTGGTGATGTATTCCATTCCTTTGCTTTGCCCGATCATAGAATCAAGATTGATGCAATTCCTGGTAGAGTAAATGTGGGTTGGATTCATTCAGATGATACAGGAATATTCCCAGTTATGTGTGCTGAACTATGTGGTGATGAACATACCATAATGATGGGGGAAATAGAGGTTATGTCTGCTGATGACTTTGATGCCTGGTATAATTCGGAGGCGAGTGCATGAATACAAATTACAAGAAATATATATCTCTAATATTACTATTTGGAATGTTACTAGCTCTAGCGCCACAGATGAGTGCATTGCCGGGAGGAATATCAGGAGCAACAGTCACTTCTGGTTGCATGTGTCATGGAGCAGCACCTACCGATGACATAGCAATCACAGTTGAGGGCATTCCTGAAGAATTCATGGCTGATGAAGTCTATACTCTAACAATTAGTTTCTCCGGAGGTCCTGAGGCTACAGGTGAGAACCATGGTGGATTTAATCTGAAGTCAAATTATGGCACTTTTACAACTACTGATGATTCGACACAAATTCTTGAAAATGCTGCAATTCACACAGAATCTGGAAACAACCAAAGATCTTGGACTATAGATTGGACTGCACCAAATTCTGACAAGGTTTCTGCCGACTTTGTTTTACTAGTAAATTCAGTCGATGGTGATGGAACCTCTGCAGGAGATGAATGGAATGAGGAAAAATTCACAATAATGGGGCAGAATGCAGGTTCTGGCTCAGTAATTGATATTGGTGACCCTGCATGGTTACTGATTGTAGGATCAGTACTGGGGATTGTCGTTGCTATAGTTGTGGTTCTTTATCGTAAGGAAGATTTTGGTAAGAAGGAGTTAATGCACTGGTTAACCACCACCAATCACAAAGATGTAGGTCTACTCTACCTTTGGGCTTCAATTATTTTCGCAGTTATTGGTTTGGCACTTTCAGTACTTGTTCGACTACAATTAGTCGTACCTGATAATGACTTCATGACTGGCGATTTGTTCAATCAAGCAGTTACCATGCATGGAGCAGTCATGGTGCTATTTGCTGTATCTCCTATGTCATTCGCCTTTGCGAATTATATGGTTCCACTTCAGATTGGAGCTAATGATATGGCATTTCCAAGACTGAATGCATTTTCGTTTTGGACTTTGGTTCTTGGCGGATTAACCGCAGCCTCTGGTTTCTTCTTTGAGGGTGCTGCTGACGTAGGTTGGACTTTCTACTCTCCACTAACAAGCGTTGACTATAGTCCAGGTTCTGGTGTGTCTCTTGCTGGTGCGGGTCTAGTATTGCTAATCCTTTCAGTTAGCGCATCTACGATTAACTTCCTTGTGACAATTCTTCGTCATCGAGTTCCTAGTATGGGCGTTTGGGATATGCCGATGTTCACTTGGAATATGTTTTTCACAGTTTTACTAATGTTGGCTATTTTCCCTGCTCTATTATCAGCAGTTCTGATGCTTGTTGGAGACAGGGTCTTTGATACAGGATTCTTTGATCCGAGTATAGATGGAACTACATGGTGGTTGCATATATTCTGGTTCTTTGGACATCCAGAGGTGTACGTTGTCCTCCTTCCCGGATTGGGCATGTCGATGGAAATAGTACCTACCTTTGTGCGAAAGCATTTGTATGGACGCAACACTATCATCTATGCTCTAATGGTTGCCTCAGTACTGAGTGTCTTGGTCTGGGCTCACCACATGTTCATTACAGGAATAGATCCAACATTCCGAAAGATTGAATCAATTGGGACTGAATTAATATCGGTACCATTTGCTCTAATTTATCTGAGTCTAATTGCAACTTTCTACAAATCAAAACCGGATTTCACAAAACTTCCACTCGCATTTGTAATGGGTGCAGTAGGTATCTTCCTAGTAGGCGGAATTACTGGAGTTTATCTTTCAAGTGTAGCAATGGATGTTCAACTACGAGGCACCTACTTCCTAGTTGCTCACTTCCACTACACTCTAGGTTCAGTAGCAGTAATGACATTGGGAGGGATTTACTATTGGTATCCCAAAATGTTTGGTCGATTGTTAGACGATAAACTAGGATGGTGGCACTTCTGGTTAACTTTCTTAGGAATTAATTTGACTTTCATTCCACTGTTTGGACTTTGGGATATGCCGCGACGTATCTATGTCTATCAGGAGGCCGCAGGATGGGCCGATCAACAATTACTAGCTACTATCGGTTCACTAGTTGTTTTTGTTGCCCAAGTAATCTTCTTCTGGAATTTCGTTCGTAGTATGAAGCATGGTAAAGAAGCGGGAAACAATCCTTGGGATGGTCATACATTTGAGTGGTTGACAACATCTCCACCTCCAACTCACAATTGGAATGAGTTGCCAGTGATGGAAGCTTCATCATCTGAATGAATAATAATTGAAAGAGATAAATAAACCCGAACATGTTCGGGATGAGAGATATTGTATTAACCCCCCCTGCTATGTTCGGGGGTCAGTTTGAGTTTTTCGTACGCAGTTCCATTTGGTGGCTACCTTTCTAGGAAAGTTGTTGTAACGTTATCTTTCATCCTCCTTCTGGCTCCCGCAATTCTAGCGCTTCCTGGGGGAATATCTGGTTCGGTTGTTGATTCAGGTTGCATGTGCCATGGTGGTGCTAGCGACGAAGTATTGATTTCAGTAGATGGCCTACCTGAAATATTCGTGGTTGAGGAAGTTTACACAGTCACAGTATCATTTGAGGGTGGCCCCGATGAAGCGGGAGAAAACTATGGTGGATTTAATCTAAAATCAACCCATGGAACGCTCTATGAAATTGATAATTCAGTTCAAATTATTGATAATGAAGCGACTCATACAGAGGAAGGCAACAATCAACGTTCGTGGACAATTGAATGGAAAGCTCCGAGTAACGACAGGGTATCTGCAAATTTTGTTCTTTTAGTTAACTCAGTAAACGGGGATGAAACATCATCTGGAGATCAGTGGAATGAATTTGAATTCACCACAATGGGTGAGAATGTAGGTGCTAGTGGTGGGGGTTTAGATTGGACTGGTGCTGATAATGTACCTGTATGGAAGACATTCTTAATTGGATTAGTAATATCTATGATTATTATCTATGTACTTCCCAAAGAAGGAGAACAAGAGAATAACAATGGAGAGGAATGAATATGGGGGTGCTAAGTCGAAAAAGTGGAGGAAAGGCCAACGTGCAGCATCTACTAATTTCGATTCGTCTACCAGAAGGGCATTGGGCTGGCGATATTACACGTGAAAGGCATAGCGTTTTGCTACGTGTGGATGAGTACATGGCTCTCCCTGCTGGACGTGGACTTAGCACAGTAGTTGCATCTAGTAACTCCTCAGTTTCAAATATTGATGAATTCTTAGAGTATCTCCAAGGGCACTCTAGTATTGAAGAAATAACTGTTTTCGACAAACACGATGATTCTATAGAGATGTCTCTTACTATAGCCAGAAAAGGTGGGGGATTTTTGAAACCTCTATTGAAGGC
>DUIL01000142.1:0-146 GCA_013330385.1 Candidatus Thalassarchaeaceae archaeon | reverse complement strand
ACAGTTAGAGATGGATGGGTAGAGTGGGAATTCGTGACCGACCATGATCATGTCAAGGAACTCGTTAGGGCTTTGAAGAAGTCCGGATTACCTCATCGCATCCATTCTTTATCTAAAGAAGACGAATCACGATTACTTACGATTAG
>DUIL01000165.1 GCA_013330385.1 Candidatus Thalassarchaeaceae archaeon | reverse complement strand
GCTGACAATGCAGCACCTGAACAAGAGAGCATGACATCATCATCGAGATCGGGAGAGAGTTTCAAGAGTATTGGTTTCGTTCCGGAGTTACTTTCACGGACGCGAACGCAAGCAGATACAACATCACGGATATGGTCATCCTCCTGTAATTCTCTCAGCCCGGGAGTATTGGGAGATGATACGTTCAGAACAAAAATATCTGAGTGTTCGTATAATAGACCAAATGTTTCAGCGTAATCAGTAGGTGCTCTCGCATTATCTACACTCTTCGAACGGCCTATATTAGCGGCAACAGGAGCCTGTGGCCATTTGCCCGCGGCTCGACGTTTAATGCACGAGTCACGTATTGCTAAAGCACCTGGGTTATTGAAGCCCATTCTGTTAATTAGGGCCTGATCAACTGCAGAACGAAACATCCTAGGTTTTGGATTACCGTCCTGAGGATACCGTGTTATCCCACCATATTCAACCCAAGAAAATCCTAATGCGGGCCATGCCGAAAGGGCTGAAGCTGATTTATCAAAACCTGCTGCTAATCCTAATGGGTGTCGAAATAATTTACCAAACACATTTATTGGCACAGAAGGAGTTCGATATATTGTACTCAAAATTTTCTGCGAGCCTCTGTTTTGACCAAACTTCGACAGTAATTTGACACTTATGTCGTGTGCAGTCTCTGAACTAACTAGGTTCATCCCAGGCCTAACAAACAACTGGTAGGGCAGACCCATTGCTTGTCGGGTACAGAGGTATCCTTCAAGGATTGCGTGCCCTGCGGCTAGTGTGAGCAGCGAACACAAACTCCGTTCCTTACGCGAACTAGCACGGAGGCTACTTCGTTCAAGGGGAGTTGAAGTCTATCATCCAAGTGACTGGAAGTTATCCGTTTCAGACCTTTCTTTGAGATTATCAGATATAGCACCGAATCTATACATCGGCATTGAATTTCGAAATAATACATCCGATGAAATAAGATTAGAACTATCTGGTGAGGGTGGAGGTATGTTTTCAGCCTCGCCCCCTGAAGAAATAGATTATGTTTGGATTCCAATGGATGAAGAAAGAGAATGGGATATGTTCATTTCAGAATTATTTGCTCTAGCATCAGCTGGATACCCTGGATGTGTGGGGTGTGGCGGGCCTGATGCAGAATTACCATGGGATGAGGCATTGTCCCGTTCAGCACTACTGAGTGATTCGCGCGCGTAGGCGTGTGCGCGTAGCGCAGGCCCGCACGTGCCCGCGCGTTGAATGGCCCTTCGCTTGCTCATGTTTATACAGGGTTCATGACGCCACCGCGAATCGTGGTACTCTGATGTCAGTCAGACGCTACTAGTTTTCAGAAGGGGGACTCAAATGAAATTAATGATTCTAGAATCCGGCGCTAAGGCTAGAACAGTGAAGAAGTATCTAGGAAAAGGTTGGATTGTTGATGCTTGTAATGGACATGTACAAGATTTGCCAAACAAGGGTGGCTCAAAACAAGATAATAAAGCAATGTGGGCTTCAAAGGAAGGTAAACTCCCTGAACCACCTTGGGCATGGACTGATAGGGCCGAGCGTGTCATGACTAAAATGATAAATAAAGCAAAGAACAAAGATGTCGATGAAATTTACATCGCCACCGATCCTGATAGAGAAGGTGAGTTCATCGCTTGGCGCTTGAAGGAAATATTCAGTGATTTCCCGGTGATCAAAAGAGTTACTTTCTATGAAATCACCAAGAATGCTGTTCAAGCTGCCATCGAATCACCTAGAGAAATAGATATGGATTTAGTCGATGCTGCAAAAGTAAGAAGATTCATGGATAGACTAGTTGGATTTCGCTGCTCAAGATTCTCTCGCTCATGGGACCTTGCATCAATGGGAAGAGTCCAAACTCCTACACTAGGATTTATTGTAGATAGAGAAATTGAGAGGGAGGCTCACGTACCTATACCGTATCATTCAGTACAAGCGGATGCAGATGGAGTGACATTCAAAGTTAGATTCCATGAAAAGAACGATACGGAGGCATGGACAGATGATGATGGGAAGCACCACCCAGACAGGACTTCTATTGACGAACTGGCTGAAAATGCGTTTGTTAATCTAAAAGATTCTGGTGAAGTTATTATTCAATCTGTAAAAGAAGGGGTCACAAAAAGGAAGCCTAAACCACCATTTACTACGGACACAATGCTAAGGGCAGCCAGTAGCAGAATGGGATGGTCAATAGCAAGAATTAATCGTGTTGCGACAACACTCTACCAAAGTGGACACATTACATACATCAGGACTGACTCGACTAGAACTAGTGAAACAGCAAGAGAGAGAGTAAGAAAGGTTATTTCGAACGATTTTGGTGAAGAATTTCTAGGAACTGGTGTATTGGGCCCCGATTCTAAGAAGGGCGCAAAGAACGTGCAAGATGCCCACGAAGCGATTAGACCTACAAATCCAGAATCCAAAACTTTAGCAGAAGTTGATGATGATCAAATATCACTCTATCGTCTAATCTGGGCAAGATTTGCTGGAAGCCAAATGTCTGATTCTGTGAGGGAACGGCGTGATTTGACAGCGAGCGTGGAAGGGCTAGAGAAGGTTCTCTACGGTACCGCATCATGGAGAATACATGCGGGATGGGAGGCTGTTTACTCCGATTCCAATTCCGAAGCAAGAACTACACCACCTACTTCTGGGTTCGATGTTGGTTCAAAATGGGCTTTTTCCTCTGCAAAAGAAAATCCACGGAAAATTACCGATGAAACAAAACCACCTCGTAGATTCAGTGAAAGTTCAATAATCCAAGAAATGAAAGGTGCATCCATAGGTCGCCCATCGACGTACCTAACTACAGTAACTAAGCTGATAGATAGAGGATATGTGAACAAAGAAGGGGCATCTCTATCCCCCTCTAACGATGGTAGAACGATGTGGTTAGAAGTTGCACCATTTTACAATGAACAAGATTTGTCTAATAACACTGTTACTAAAGGCCTATTCACTCCAGAATTTACAGCTTTCATGGAAGCAAATCTTGATGGAATAGAAAATGGTGATGTACTAGGTTCTGGAGTTTGGGACTCATTTGTAACGGATTTCCGATCAATGCATAATAGCGCTTTAGAAGTTAGAAAACAAAAGCCCACGCCTAAGCAATATAATTACATCAATAGTAGAATATCAAAGATGACTGATGAGGAAAAGGCGAAAATCCTCAACGGCAAGGAACTCTCAGAAATATCTGGAGAAGAAGCTCATAGTTTGATAGACTCAATGAGTAAAAATGGAAATGGAAATATCCCTGCGAGCGATAAACAAATTGCTTTGATTATCCGACTTACTGAAAAGTTAAAATTAGATCTCGATACTTATCTGAAAGAAATGGGACATCAAGACTTAGATAGTCTCACTGGAAGTAGAGATGGAACCGCAAGTAAGATTATTGGAGATTTGATTTATAGAGATAAGGACTCACCTGCAACAGAAAAACAGATTGGTGCAATCGAAAATATGTCTGAGAAGGCTGGAATTTCAATTGAAGATGCTATGGCTTTAGTAGAAGCAGTCAACCTTAAAGAAATTACAAAGGAGCAAGCAAGTAAACTCATTACAATTCTTAAGAAATTGATAAGAGATAATCGTGGAAAAGGTAAGAAATAGATACCAACAAAGAATCATCCTCAAGAACACAAGCCCTGTGAAGGGGACGTGACCGCCACAGAGTACGATGTAATAATCGTAGGAGCGGGGCCCGTTGGAGGGTATCTTGGTAGAAGATTTCGTGAACATGGAGTAAGTGTACTCATCCTTGAAGAACACTCAGAAATTGGACGGCCATTTCAATGCGCCGGTTTAGTAAATCCTGCTGCGATGGAGAAGGTGGACGCATACGATACTGTACTGACAAGGATTTGGGGGGCAAGGATGCACAGCCCATCCGGAATTGAACTTGAAATCGGACAACGCGAAAGAGTTCGTACTTGGTCCGTCTGTAGGAAATTGTTTGACGAAACTGTAGTGAGGCAAGCATTAGAGCTAGGTGCTGATTTATCATTATCGACAAAACCTATTGATGCAGAAAAAAAGGAGAATTGTGTTGAAGTTACTGTTTCAACACCAAATGGAGAAAGAAAAATCTCCTGTGCACTCTTATGTGGAGCCGACGGTGCTCATTCATGGGTTCGGAGGAAATTCAGATTGGGAAGACCGAAGGAAATGATGATCGGTTTTCAAATCGAAGTTACAGGTTATTCAGGATCGGATGGGAGATTAGATGTTTATACTGGTGAAGATATCGCACCAGGATTTTTCGCTTGGGCCATACCATCTGGTGAAACAACAAGAATTGGGACTTGGACTAGGCCGGATAGAATTAATGATGGAGATTGTGAAGATTTATTGAATACATTATTGTCTAAGGAAATTTGGAAAGAAAGATTTAGCGATTGTAGAGAAATAGGAAGATATTGTGGGCCAATCCCTTCGGGAATGATTGCAAATCCTCTAGCAGAAAGGATTGCTGTCTTTGGAGATGCTGCTGGACTGTGCAAACCAACAACAGGTGGAGGAATTGGCAAAGGCTTCGAACAAGTTGACTTATTGGTCCCTCAATTAGTTAATGCCATTAGACAAGGGAATTTGTCAACTTCAAGAATGAAGGAAATATCAAATGAATTAATGCCTTTAAGGAAGAAATTAAATCGATCGAAAGCACTGAGGGATGCTTTTCTTACTGAATCGAGTGATGATGAATTGGACAAGGTATTTGCAATTTGGTCACGTCCCGAGGTGATACTAATGATTGATGAAATAGGAGAAATAGAAAATCCATTACCATTAGGTCTTCGTATGTTAAAAGAAATTCCTGAGTTTAGAAAATTAACTAGAAAAGCAGCCAAGGCTTTGATTTGGGGTTGAAATGATGGAATCGGTTCAAAGAATAAGATATCCCTCTTTTGATTATTCTAATATTGACCCCTCATCAATCCCTATCATAGAAGTGATTGTTAGATCAGATTCAAAACCACCCACACCATTTAGAATTGGTAATGAGGAAGGGTGGATGGTCGAATGGAGAGGGAAAAAAACTGGAGATGATTTGTTACCTATTATTGACTCAGTTACTACAACTGCAACTTTGCCATTTTTAATGCGAACTCGGGATGGTTGGTATATCGAACCAGACTCAATTCATGCTATTGCTCGAAAACTCATAGCTCCAACGGTAGTTATTTTGATAATGTCGTTACTACTACATGCCATAGCTCCTGTAATATCACAAAATAGTATTCTGTTGCAGTCCTATCAAATTGGGCCTCTGGATTATCCACTCCTTTTATTAATCACATTTCCGATATTCGTGCTACCAATTATAATGAGGAGTTTCGCTAATTATAGAGATATAAACAATCAAAATTACTACATTCAGAACCCTTTAGATGAACCTGAAATTGATTTGAAAATCGGAAATGGAAATGTCACAATAAACTCTATGAAAATGCCAGAGGGAGTTATTGTCGAAGCCGCTAGGTTACAAGTTGGCGTTGCTGTCCCTGAGAGAGCGTCAATACTCAAAGCATTGGACAGAGATGAGAATGAACAACCACCACCTGGAATGTCAACACCATTACCAGAACGAAGAATCGCCTCAGTGGAAGAACATGGAACTGGAGTAGGGGAAGCAATTCCTATGCCAATTGCCCATTCACGTGTGCTTATACTAGAACCTCTGCGGGTTTGTTCCCGAGGCGAATTGGTAAATCTAAATGGAGGGGGGAGTTGTACATTGCAAGGTCCTGAAGAAAGATGGCCAGGTTCAATCTACTCCTCACTGATTGCATTGCATTGGGAATTAATTGTATATGTTCAAAGAAGTGGAGCAAAAATGCAATGGGTAAAACCCATTATAATGCAAGGACCAGAAGAAGAAATAAATATTGAAAAACTACCTTTGATGAGCAGTAGAGCTGAAATTAGCGAAAAATAACTGCTAATTATTTACAGATTCAAGGCGTATTGCTTCGAACTACAATATTCTCAGAAAATACATAATCAGAATCTCTCAATTTTGGGATAAAACCTGCTTCCGAAATAATTCTTTGAAGTTCAGATTCACTAGCCATAGTTTTGGTTGTTCCAGATGCAGAGACTACATTTTCTTCCATCATTGTCGATCCTATGTCGTCAGCGCCAGCTAACAGAGCAAGTTGGGCAATATCCAGACCCATTGTTGGCCATGAGGCCTGAATGTGGAATATATTATCAAAAAATAATCTTGAAATTGCAATATGACGCAGATACTCATTGGCACTCGCTCCCAATTCTATTCTATTCTTTCCTCTATTTCTCTTCCCGAATGTATTGTTTTCTAATTGTACGGGCCAAGAAATGAAAGAAGTGAAACCTACTAAACCCCTAGATTGGGAACTATCTTGTAACTCTCTAATTCGATTCATGTGTTGAACTCGATTAGCATTTGTCTCACCAAAACCAATTACATTTGTGGCGGAAGTTGTAAGACCAATTTCCTGTGCTTCTTCCATTACCCTAAGCCAATTTTCTGCAGAACCCTTTTTTGGAGAAATATCCAATCGGATATCGTCGACTAACATTTCAGCGCCACCACCAGGTAAACCATGCATCCCTGCATCCTTCAACATCAACAACACATTCTTAGTGGGTATTCCGCAAATTTCAGCTATACCTTCTATTTCGATCGGTGAAAAACAGTCGAGAGCAATAGATGGATGATTGAGGTGAAGTTTTCTTATCAATTCAATATACCAATCAATATCCAAATCAGGATGAACGCCGCCTTGCATTAAAACACGTGAGCCGCCTATTCCCTCTAATTCAGACAAACGTGCACTGATTTGTTCGAATGTTTGAGTATATGTTTCATGGTGGCCGGGAGATCTGTAAAATGAACAGAATTGGCAATTAATTGTGCACACATTGGTATAATTCACATTCCTATCAATGAGATATGTCACTTCATTACCAGGCACCATTTTCTTACGTCTAAATAGACCAGTGCTGAGGAGTTGATTGAAATCAGCTTGATCATACAATAATGTTGCTTCTTCAACAGTTAAACGAGGAGGAGAATCATGCATTTGCTGAGAGAGTATCTCTCTCCAACCAGACATACATTCAGACTCCTGAACCTACTAAAGCCTCAATTTCTTCAATTGTTTTGGGGCAATCAGAAGTAAGAACAACTGGGCCTTCCTCAGTAATGAG
>DUIL01000099.1 GCA_013330385.1 Candidatus Thalassarchaeaceae archaeon | reverse complement strand
CAAATACGGGTCATAGGTGGGCGCGTCGTCGTAAGACGCTGAGGTGCTGTGTAATGGTCAAGATGCCACGTAAAGTGATGCGCTATTCTCCATCTGCGGGTAAGCATACCGTGCATGCTGTCGAGCGAGTGAAGAAGCGTCGGGCTTCTGAATTAAAGTGGGGTCAACGCCGATTCCGAAAGGCAACTGCAGGATACCGCGGTTTCCCACGTCCTAAGCCGTCTGGTGAAAAGCCGACTAAGCGTGTTAATCTACTATATCGTTGCACTGAGACGGGGAAGGCTCACCAACCTGCGGCTCAGCGTGCAAAGAAATTTGAGCTCATTGAGAAGTGATTGAGGGATTAGAATGAGTAAAGCAAATTTCCTACGTGTCAACTGTATTGACTGCGGCAACGAGGCAATCATCTTCGAAAGGGCGTCCACAGCCATCGCCTGCTCAATCTGCGGAGCCACTCTAGCGCGCCCCGCAGGCGGCAAGGCCCAGCTCGTTGGGAGCAAAATCGTAGACGTCCTCGAGTGAAGGGGCGAATTACGATGTCTGGTAATGAAGAACCGTGGCCAGATGAAGGGGAACTCTTGGTTTGTTCAGTCAAGACTGTTAAAGAAAACGGTGCTTATCTCAATCTTGATGGATATGGCGATCGTGAAGGATTTGTTTTCATAGGAGAAGTTGCAGCCGGGTGGGTTCGCAATATCAGAAATCATCTTCGTGTTGGGCAGAGAGTAGTAGCAAAAGTAATTGGAATAAAGAAGGATAGAGAAAGAGTAGATCTCTCTATCAAATCGGTTTCAGAAGAACGCAAACGCGATACACTTCAATCTTGGAAAAATGAACAACGTGCTAGGCAAATCATGAATGTGGCAGCTGAGCGAATAGGTTGGGGCGAAGATAAGACATTGGAAATATCTGATGAGATGATGGAAATCTTCGGAACCCTGTACGGGGCACTTGAGGAGTGTGCTATTTCTGAAACCGCTCTATCTGACAACGGATTCTCCGGCGATTGGATGGCAACTGTCATTGAACTTGCAATTGAGAACATTGTTCCACCATTCGTAGAGATACGTGGTAAATTCAATATCGAGGTTTGGGGCTCTGAGGGAGTCTACGCCATTAGGGATGCTTTACTAGCAGCCGAAGCTGTAGTGGAGGGTGTTGAAGATGCTACTCTAACCTGTCACTATGATGGGGCTCCCGAATACCGCATTGACATCAGGGCTCCAGATTATGAAACCGCGGAGAAACTATGGCAAAATGCACAAAATGCTACTACCAAATCCATAGCCTCGGTAAAAGGCTCAATAGACATCGAACGTATGTAAAGTGACTTCTATTAGGATACAACTTCAAAGACCTCTGAAAGGGGATAGGTTCTCTGAGGGGTAGGGATGACTCGTACGAGATTGCAACGGTGCACCGCATGTGGTGAATATGGTCTAGGTGAAGAGTGCAAAGATTGCGGCGGTAAAATGACTGCTGTAGCACCCCTGAAGTACTCCCCCCAAGATGCTCAAGGTGCTAGGAGGAGGCAACGAGAAGATGCCGGAAGTGAAGAATGGATTGAATCTCTACCAACTCCTAGAAAGAAGGAGGAAGAAGAATGAATCGCACTCAATTTCATTGGATAATTGGGGAAGGGTTGCCAAAACACTCCGCACTCCTAGAAGCAGTTCCAGGGGTAGGCAATATTGGCAAGATTGTTGTTGATGCCTTAATCGATAAACACCCCTCCACACTTATTGCAAGAATTCTCCACCCAGATATGCCCCCTCATTCAACTCTCGATGAGGACGGATTGCTGACCCCCCCTTCAATGCAAATTCATAGAGTCATGTTGCCTGATGGACAGTATTTGGTAACTGTTAGTGGAAATCTACAGCCTATGACTGCTGCAGGTCAAAATGAAATGGCAGAGGCTGTCTTGAAAATGGCAGCCAAAGCATCTACGCCCCAATTTCTAGTACTGGCTGGATTGGCGGCTGATGTAGATGACAAGGGGGTACATGTGATATGTGCCGATTCGAGTGTTAGAGGTAATTTAGAGGCAAATGATATCCCAGTAAGTAGAGTTCAACCTGAAGCAGGAATGATAGGAGTTGCTGGGCTGTTAGTTTCATTATCTCCTATCTATAATGTCCCAGCAATAGCTCTAGTTGCAGAAACTATTGGAGCTAGTGCCGATGTTAGAGCCGCAGACCGGTTGGCAAACTGGATTGAACAGGCATTCGAGATCCCTCTCCAATTAGACCTTGATACAACTGAACAAACCGCTCGTAAATTGTTAGAGAGTGTTGAGGTTTCAGGAACTATCGAAGACCATCTTGGACTTGCCACAGAATCCGACGACTTCTATGTCTGAGGTGAATAAATGAAAGTACTGCTAGGTAGCGGAGGGATTCGCACCGAAGAAAGAAGAATCCTTTATCGGAATTTGATGTCTGAACACTTTGATGGTTGTAAAAGAGTGGTTTTTGTTCCATTCGCAAGTCTGGACCATGAAGGATACACAACTCGTATGCAAGAATTTACAGAGGACTTAGGTTACGAACTCATAGGTTTACACGAGTTTGAAGATTCACTATCTGCAATCGAGGCAATGGATGGAATATATGTCGGAGGAGGAAATACTTGGCTTCTGGTAAAAGAGTTGCATAAACAGGGTCTAATCGAGCCGATTCGAGAAGCGGTTCTAGAAAGAGGGGTTCCATACGCGGGAGTCAGCGCGGGAGCGAATGTGGCCAGCCCAAGCATGCAGACGACTAATGATATGGCGATAACAATGGTACCGTCATTCGATACCTTTGGAATCATCCCCTTCCAAATCAACCCTCACTATCACCCCGGGGGCATTTGGTATCGGGAAAGCGAGGAAGGAGAAGTCATTCAACACTTTGGGGAGACTAGGGCGCGAAGAATTAGTGAATTTCATCAGATTAATGACACCCCTGTCATTGGATTGTATGAAGGAGCATTTCTACGCTATAGAGATAATAACTACGAATTGATAGGTAACAAAGCCGCAGTAATTAGGAAGGGAGAAGAGGCAATCACCTACGATCCTGGGACCTTTCTTCGAGAAGACCTAACCACCGCTTGAGACTACTATTAGCTCCAAGGAAATATCTGATTCGATTCTTGATGTATGAGGGACAATAGTATCATCATGAACGACAAGAACCGTAGATGAGTGAATTTCTAGCTGATTTAGCAACTCAGAAATAGTCATTGGGCTCTCTGATTCTACTGAGAGAACCTCTCCTTCGTGATTGACCTCGATTCGCATGTTACTTGTCAGAACAAGTCAGACTTATGACCAAATCGCTGGTGGGCAGGCTGCTGCCGAGATCGCATAGCCCGGTATTGCGGTGGATTCGAAATCCACTGTCCCTTGGACTCGGGGGTTCAAATCCCTCTCTCGGCGCCACTTTCAGAACTCAGGATTATCTTCTGCATCAGAAATAATCACTACCTTAGTGCCAGGACCGATCTTGACTTGGGGGCGACCATTCCATTCACCTTTCTCACCATTAAGAACGGCTATGGTATCGCCTCGTTGAATTGCTGCTGCACTGATTGGAATGAATTGTTTGAAGGCAACGATTGCAGCAGAACCCGTGGCATCGAGTAGAGTTGCAGCCCAACGAGCAGTACCTATCCCATCGGGGAATGCATCAATTGACCATACACGACCTATGACATTAACGCGTGTTTCAATTTCTACAACGGGTGCAGATTCTTCATCATCGGCTATACTAACTTCGGATTTCTCATCTAAATTCAATTGGACTTCGCCCCTCCACAGACTCGGAAGAGCATTTGATACACGAACTCGTGAACCTTCGATAAGCCCTCGGGTTATCTTCCTCGGCCCTCCATTATATGCTGGTTGAACCTTAGCACGATCATATCCGTCCTGTATTCGAAACTGAAGTTTGATTGTTCCATCCTCAAGTAATTCAGGGCCAGATAAGCCAACTACCTGGCCTATCGCATCGACTCTAGGTTTAATTTCTCCAAGAGGAGTGATGGGCCAAGCATGACCAAAACGCTCCAATCTTCTTTCAGTTGTTAGCTGGAGGTCATGATTACCATTCTCACAGATTCCCCTATAGTCACATCTTCTACAGCGTGCATTAGAATCAGAATCAATTGCAGGATCAGCAGGAATTCCTCCTGCATTAAAAATATGTAATGGAGAAGGAGATACGGGGCAATCGTCGAGTTCAGGGGATTCTTGCCGAATCATTGTGTATAACTCAAAATAATTGGAATCATATTCTTTCATTTCATCTACGGTAGGTAATGAAACGTGTTTTACAGTACCAGTTCCAAGATACCAAATAGCCAATGATGTTACCTCTTCAGAGCGCCCATGAGTTTCCCACCAAAGCCATGCATAGAGGCGTAATTGGTCGAGATATCCAAATGAGCGATCACCCTTACCTATGCTTGCCTTGATGTCTATTATTCGGGTATTTCCATCCCAACGATAAACCAAATCATACTCTCCTTGGAACCACCCCGCAGGGTGACAAGTTGTCTGAGAAAATCCAACAGCATCAGGCTCAACAAACCATGGCCTTGCGATTTCCCAAGCCTCGCACCAACTAATTTCACCAGATTCCTGAACCGCAGGATGGGGATTATTCCATACTCGGGGGAAACCATCTGGAGCAGGCCATTCTGGACGATTCTGGCCCTTTCTCCAAGAATCAAGTAGGGGGCCACCTGATGCCTTGATACAGTTTTCGACTTCATCAAGATGGAG
>DUIL01000112.1:5549-12644 GCA_013330385.1 Candidatus Thalassarchaeaceae archaeon | reverse complement strand
AGAATGGCTAGTGAAGCCCTTGCTGCCGAGGGTGGCGAAGAACCAACTTTCTATGAGGCTACTTTTGCAATAGCCATGCTTGCCTTTTCAGATCTTGGTGTCCAACGTGGTATCATTGAGACCGGGATGGGTGGTGCTGGTGATGCAACCAGACTTGTCGATGCCGATTTGTGCGTGATTACTACAATTTCTCTTGACCACACAGAAGTACTAGGGCCTACATTGGCCGATATTGCTCAAGCAAAGATTGGAATCCATAGAGAAGGTGTGCCAATCGTTGCACTTCAGCATGAAAATTCTGAGGTTATGGAGGTTCTATCTAGTGTCGGAGATGACATTTGGTTTTACGAACCTGAAAATAATTCAGACCCATGGAGAATTTGGAATGAGTTTGCAAACAGAATATGCTTGGTAATGAATTGGAATTCTGTAAACTCGAACACAATATGGCCGGGCAGGTCTCATAATTGGCCGCCTCAAGAATGGTTCAATCGTAAAGTAAGAATCAGTGCTGCACACAATCTAGAGGGACTTCGCAAAGAATTAGATCAAACACAAAAACCCTGCATAGTGGTCATTGGAATGACCGAGAAGGAGAATTTAGAAGAAATACTTTCAGATGTCACATCAGAGATGTGGCACAGCAATATATTCCGTCATTTCATAATTACAGAACCAACTTCTGGTCGTAAACCAGCAGTTGATGCAGAAACTCTCGAGTCTCTAGTTTGTGCAAACAGATTGGATCCTGCGTTGATTCGAAGAAATCCGGCAGAAGCCCTCGAATCAGCAGTAATAATGGCTAATCAAGAGGGCGTTGATGTCTTAGTATTGGGTAGTGTTTACCTCGTTGGTGACATAATCAGATATGTTGTGAAAAGAGATGATTTGGACCTTTGGCAGCAACTCGTTGTCCATTAGATGCTAAATGGATGACCTCTCTGCGACGCTTGCATATGTCATCCCAGCCCAACGACAAGGTCGAGGTAAAAGTCGTCGTCGAGTCAAAAGACACGAGTTCTAAAGTGATCCTAATCATTCTGATTTTGGTACTATCCAGTCTTACAATTGCTGTTATTGCGAAAGGTGGCCCAGATGCTTTCCTATCTGATGATGACAATCGTGGTGTTGGTAATTGTGGAGACGGAATTGATAATGACAAAGGAGGGGCAACGGACCGAGATGACCCCGATTGTTATTCGAATCCAAGTGTTTGGGAAGGATACGACCCGAATCGTACCGAGGCCAACAGAGATAACGACCCCTCTCCGGGGGTAGACGCATGAGTGCTAAGTGGGATGGTAGATTCTTGAATCTCGCAAAGCACATTTCAGAGTGGTCAAAGGATCCTTCTACCAAGGTAGGGTGTGTTGTCGTTGGAATCGATCGTGAAATACGTTCAACAGGTTTCAATGGATTTCCTCGTGGAATTGAAGATTCAATGGACAGGTTAGAGGATCGTGAGCAAAAATATCCTCTAATTTGTCATGCGGAAGAGAATGCAATCATGCACGCGGCAAGAATTGGGATATCGCTGAAAGACTGTTCCGCCTATGTCACATGGCCCCCATGTTCTAGATGTGCACGATCCCTTATTCAGGCCGGTGTGAATGAGGTTGTCTTTCCTTCTGATTCAGAAATACCAGAACGCTGGAAAGACGATTTTGAAATCGCAATAGGGATGATGGAAGAGGCCGGTGTCAAGGTCCGTTCTGCTTAATCATTGAGCATTTTCCATAGTTCTTCAAGGTCAGAATGGAGCTCATCAATTCCAGCATCATTGACTAAAATCATGTCAGCCAAAGCAGCGGTTGCATCAAGCGCTTGACCTGCCTCATCTTTGGCTTTGACTTCAGATTGCTCTTGAGCGATGAATGTGTCTTTGTCTAATGGGTCTCCGGTGCGAGCCCGATTTTGAACCCGACTCCACCGAGATTCCATCCCTGCTCGAATTTCTATGAGAATGAAATCCTCCCTTGTTCGAAAAGCCTCGACTTCCCCCGGTGTCCTGATTGAGTCAATTACTGCATATTCTCCATCCAATCTTTCAAGTAGCATCTCGGCAAGAATTCCGGGTCCACCTTGTCGTCTGAGTTCTCTCCCCCCTTCGATGAGGGCCCCTCGACTTTCTTCTATTCCTTGATTCGTAAGCCAACTACGAATGGAGTCAGAGCAGGATTCACTAGCCAATCCTTTACTGACAAACCAGTTGACGACAGTGGTCTTTCCTGACCCGTATCTCCCAGTCAGACCCACTAACATACTCCACTGGGCGCGGTGTTTGTCCATATTGCTTGCTCAAGACCAATATCTACGAGTCTTAGCATATTGTAGTTCTGCGTTATGTATGGAACGCAGCAAAGATACCCGATTTCCACGAGTATGACCTCGAAGAAGTCTAGTTGCTGTTTCTTCTCCAACACCTCTTCCCATAAGAGCAAGAACTGCATCAAGTCCATGTGTCTTGATTAGTTCTGCATTCTTTTGCATCCTAGCGCGAACTTTCGGATCCCTGCTGGCAACCCAATCTACTAGTAATGATTCCATACGCTCAGGTGAGCATGCTCTCATAGTTCCATTACAACTCGGGCAGGCCTCAATACGGTCTTCCATTCGACCTACTCGTTTCCGACTTTTGTCGGAACAATTCAAACAAATTAATACACAGCGCTCTGCTAATAGACGAGTTTCAAGCCTTTCTCGTAACTGAGAATCCGACCATGCTGGCAGAAGCAAGTCTCGCTCACTCTTTGGAGATAAACCAAGAGGACCGGTTGCTGTTTGTACAATCTTAACTTCGCCACGCTGGATTTCGCGAATTAGATCCATTGTCCCCTCAATATCCATGCGCTCATGGAATAGTTTGGACAGAGCCTCTTCTACAACAGGTGTGCCTCTATATCGTTGCATCATTCCTTGAAGGTTGACTTTTCTCGGATCTACTGCTTTCTGTAGCACACCCATCTTGCGAGCAACTTGGACGAGCCTCCATCTTAGTGCTCTACCATTGGGTATGGTCATCCGTAGAATGGTCTCTAGGGCCTCTGGAGATGTTTCACTCATCCATTCAATAACATGTGCAGCATTAGTCCCTGGAACCTGGAATGCTATCCGATAAGGATCTACTAGAGTCGTTCCCATTTTTCCTTCTTTCATCGAACCCATAGCTTGTATGAAATGCGCTAGAGTTTCATTGATTTTTGAACCTCTACAAGTATTCAGAACAACTACTTTCTGTCGGCTTTCAACAGTCAATACTTTGTCAGTTGGTAGATTTTCTGTGGCATCAAGGTGTTCTGTTACGGCTCCTAGTAAATCAGCCCGAGCAACATCAGAAAGGGGGTAATCCTCGAATTCTAAATCTCCTTTCTGAGGTTCCATTGCTCCGACAGCAATCGCTGCACTGCGCCTTAGTCTACCTACCTCTAGTGCCACTTCTATCGGAACCGGTGGGAGTTCTCCCGCCCATACTGGTGCCTCTCCCGTGTCTGATACTGGGGCAACTAGTAATTCGGATTGTTCAGGATCTGCATCAACAATCATCCAAGTGCGTCCTGCCATGACAAATCTTCGAGGCCTTCCGCCTCCATCTTCCCCTAAATCATTCAATGATAGAACGAATGCTTCATCGACACTACCGAGCGCTTGACGAGTCACAGCATCCCTTACTCGATAGGAAATTTCATCAGGAATCATTGAGATATGGTCCGTTCGACTACGGCCAAGTTTTCCAGCAGGTGAGAACCAACCATTGGATAGTTCCCGAGGGACGTGAGGAAGCATGGCTCGAAGCCATTTCTTTTTTTCTTCCTCAGTACTTTCTTCTTCCCATGAAGGTCTTTTTTCAGGCATATCTGCCCCTTTTTCATTAGCCTTGCCCGCCAAGTTTTCCCATATTTTCGGATGCCATGTAGTGGCATCTGATTCTTTTGCATCTTCAATCAAACGCAGCAGCCAACGGTCATTGAGTACACGCAATACTGCAAGGGTATCATCGTGACTCCATTCTCTGAAAATAGATGCTTGTTTGAGAATTTTAGTTGCATCTTGTAGTGGAACTATAGATCTTTCAATTGCCATCTGTAACAACTGATTAGCCGCTACAATACTTGGATTATATCGCCACTCGACTCCTTCCAGTTCTCCATTCATTGCCCTGCGTGCAATTACAGCAGACTCCGATATGTCATCAATTTCCCATGCTAGAACATCCCCTCTTCCAGTTCCTCCAAGATGATGTTCTGCTCTCCCTACACGTTGTAGTAATCTATCTACTGCCCTTGGGCTGTTTAATTGATGAACTCGTCGAATAGTACCAATGTCAATTCCTAATTCAAGACTAGAGGTGCAAATCAATCCATGCAATTTCCCTCCTCGAAGTGCTTCTTCCATTTCTCTACGAGTTTCTGCGGCAAGACTGCCATGATGGACTCCAACAGTTATTTCCGGTACGATAGCAGCTAGCCGCTGCGCAACAGTTTCTGCAGTAGATCTTGAATTTACGAAAACGAGAGAGGGGGGGTCCTCAATCAGTGTATGAGCGAGATGGCGAAATGCAGCTATTGATTTCGGTGAAATGGCCCACTCTCCTGCAAGTAATTCATCTTCAGGAGTTGGTGTCTCTCGGTGGACAGTAACTTTGGTCGTTCTTGGTGCTGGACCAAAAATTGCAGTTGCCCCCTTTGACATCCAGCCAGCGACCTCGTCTGCATTACCTACTGTTGCAGAAAGTCCAATGCGTTGGATTTCCTTTTTGATGGTCGATAAAGCAGCAATTCTTTCTAATCCAACTAGAAGTTGTGCTCCACGCTCCGATGCCGCCATGTCGTGAACCTCGTCTAATACTACAGCCCGAACCCCCGCTAGGTGTTGGCGTAACCTACTTCCGAGCAGCATAATTTGTGCAGTTTCGGGTGTCGTTACCAACAAATTTGGTGGATTGCGTGATTGCCTAGTCCGCTCTTTTTGTGAAGTATCTCCATGACGTAGACCCACACTCAAATTCAATGGAGAGAGTAATTTCTCTAATCGTCTGTCTATGTCTCTGTTCAAGGCTCTAAGTGGTGTGATGTAGAGTATTGAGAGCCCTTCCCATTCTTCATTGAGTGCTCTAGATACTAGAGGTAGAATTGCTGCTTCTGTCTTTCCACTTCCTGTCGGTGCAACCAGAATCCTATTTTTCCCTTCGACCAGATCTCTTGCCGAAGATTCCTGTACAGGAGTTAATTCCCAGCCTCGCTCTACCACAAGAGCACGCACATCTGGGTGAAAGCAGTCTAGAGCAGAGCCATCCATCGACTCTATGCGTTAGTGTGTACAACATGAACCAATGGGTCAGAAAATGCGATGCTAAAGTTCGTTTTACTACAGCCCGCCAAGTGCGAACTAACAAATTGTATGAGTCAGGCCCAATGATGATGGCGAGGTCACGCAGAAGCCTATTGGGTCCGTTCCGCCGTTGGTGGGAAAGCAAGAGTGATAGCCATTTTCAGATTATTACTTACATTACGATACTATCAGTTGCTGCTACTTTGTGGGGCATTATCTTTCTGTTCATCCTCAATGGTGCCTCTGACCCCACAAAATCAGAATATGTATCTTGGTCATGGTTTGGTCTGATATTTGGTGGTCTAATTGCCTTCTACATCGTCCCTGAATTCTTTGTATATCTTTCACAGAAATCAATTTTAGATGATATCTTGACTTTGGATTCAAGACCTGAAGTTATACGACGGCGAGGTGAAGCAGAAGAGGCGGCATTGATGCTTGGTTTAGTTTACCAAGAGAACCTAATTTCCCTCTATGAGAGATTAGGGATAAAACCAACAGGTCGTCTAAAACAAGTTTCTAAATCAAGAAAAAAGATTGTTATCCCTCTCGATGAATCTACTGATGACGGACCTCAACCTATTGCTACTGAGAATTCTTCTGGTTGGTTTAACACAAGAGAATCACATCTTTCACGAATTCTCCCAGGAGCTATCGGACTTCGTGACCCAATGTTGAATCGTTTGATTATTGCAATAAGTGGGATTTCTAGTGTATCCCTTCTTTACAATATGATATTCGGGCTTGCAGCTATGAATGGTGAAACTCGTGAATATACTGTGGATCTAACGTTATGGCTTTCTGGCGAAGATTCAATTCATTCACTTTCTCCCCATTTTGATGGAGTTAGCATAATTCTAACCGCTTCGGCTTTGACTTTACTATACCTAACAACACCTGCACCTGAGATTACTATCCAAGGGGAGGATTGAGTGATGGATATTCAGATGTTGAAACGAGAGGCCGCTCTAGCAATTGGGCTTGTCGTTCTTCTATTGGGTTCTCTGACTATTGCAACAGGTAACTATCCTCCTATGGTTGTTGTAGAATCAGGCTCTATGATGCATGATAGAGAGAGTGGTTCTGTTGGAGCAATAGATCCCGGTGACTTAGTTCTTGTCATGAATCCTGATAGAGTCGAAATAATCACATTGGCTGAGGCAACTCAAGAAGGTAATGAGCACGAGGGTTATGAGAGTCATGGGATGCCAGGTGACGTAATCATTTTCCGCAAAAATGGTGGTAGTGACACACCAGTAATACATCGAGCATTATTCAAGGCAGTAGTAAATCCAAATGGTGGTTGGGATGTTCCAGGGACTAATGTTGTAGGAGCATCCGAGATTACTGTAGAGTTAGATTACGAGTGTTTTCATGGCGATTCTAATCTTCGCATTGAGAATTGGGTACCTTCACACGAGGGATACATCACTACTGGAGATAATATCTGGAGTAATGGATGTCAGTACGACCAAATTAGTCTCAAGGATGAAAATAATGAACTTGTCCAACCAATCAAAGATGAATGGATAATTGGGGTTGCTTCGCTTGAGATACCTTGGGTTGGCGCAGTCAAACTCGCAGCATCAGGAACTGCTGGTGCTGTACCTGGAGCATCATGGAGCAATCTGGCTGTGTTAGTTGCATTCATCATCACGATTCCAATCGTGATTGAAATGATTACAGATCGTCTTCAAGGTGATAATTCCTCTGATGAAGAGGAATGATTCTCTAGAAAATTCGTGGCAGTACTATTGGAATGAGAAT
>DUIL01000112.1:0-5152 GCA_013330385.1 Candidatus Thalassarchaeaceae archaeon | reverse complement strand
GTCGGATTTACGCATGAAGAATCGTAGAGTTGAGTGAGTTCCATCTCGAACAATATGCCCTCCGTCGAAAGGAACCATGGGGATTAGGTTTGCAAATCCAAGTAGAAAATTTATCCAAATTAGCCAGAAGAGGAAATCGAATACTCCAAGCATATTGTCAGTTCCTAGAGTAGAGGCAATAGCACCATCTCCTGCAGAAAGCATCGCTCTTTCCTCTAATACCATAGTATGACCATCGTTAGCTATTGGAACACCTAGCATTGCAAATGGTGCAAAAATTGTCCACACTGTTTTTTCTATCGTTGAACTCTCTTCATTGAATAAAACAGACCATCTATCTGCTGCAGCAGTGCCTTCAGAAACTATCATGCCTACAAATGCATCTCCTTCAAAAATGCCTAATTCATCGCCTAATAATAGGCTGTATTCTTCAGCATCACAACTAATTTCTTCCAAACAAGGTCGCATGTAATGCTCGTGCTTGTCAGTGAAAACAATCTCGATATCTCTTTCAGAATTTTCGTTGTCAGAAGGCCTTGGAAGGACTGAAAATAAAGCAGACTCTCCTGCAGAATATGATTCTAATGCGCTTGTAAAATCATCATAATCATTTATTTCAGCTCCATCAATATGAGTAATTGTCTCATAAGGCAATAGGCCAGCATCTTCCGCGCCGGTTTCTTTGATTATTCCAGTTGCATGAACTCCTGGGTTTTCTGCTACGAATCCATTAGCAGTTGCACTAAGTAGAATCAGGACCATCCATGTTGCTAGTAGATTGATTGAGGGTCCTGCTGCGTACAATCGCATTCTTTCTCTAAGAGGTGCTCGAACCATTTCCTCATATTCAGGTTCTGCAAAGGCTCCTACAGGCAGAGGGCCAGCGAGTAGAAGTCCGAATGAACGAACTTGCATTCCATGTGCTCGAGCTTGAATTCCATGGCTATATTCATGGATAATGAGGGCAATAATCAAGGCTATTAGTGGCCACTTTAGAGGGACAAAACTAGTGACTCCAGGGATTAGTAGCAGATCAGTAGCTGGTAGAACTTCTTGTTGTGAAGGTTGCATTGTTGTGAGAATAGCAGTGGCAAATAGGAGAAAAACAACCAATCCCATCATGCCTAAACATAGCCAAATTGAGAATTCACCGTACCATCTCCAAAATCGACGAGGATTCGAGACTTTTTCTAATACGTCTTTGCCGCGATTAGTTCGCAACATCAAGATGATTCCTAAAGCACGTGATGCGTTCCATTTGTCTAGAGTTCCATTTTGCTCTAACCAAATAAGAGAGAGATACCATATTGAGACTAATAACACAACCCATAATGGGGCCCATCCATTTATCCAAAAAATTCCTAGGAGTGCAATAAAGAGAATCTGATTCAGACTCAGCCCCTGCTCCATACCCTATGGTCAAGGCATGGCCCTCTTGAATGTGCGGAATTGTGGCGCAAATGACTTGACCTACAGTACCCTCCGGTTAACATGGTGGATAGGCAGGACGTAGATGCCCGCAAACGTATGCGGGATATTGACCGACTCCGTCGCGAGAGTGATGTAATATCTCGATTGCTAAAACAAGCCAGTCTTATTGAATTAAAGAATGAATTCGAACAAGTCAACATCCATCTAGAAGAAGTTGAAACGAATCTTGAGAGTTGAAAGAAACATTGTATCTTACTCAGATTCATCAATTAAATCCGCCATTCCAATTGATCTAGCGCCATCAGAGCGGCTTATCAATGCTAGAAACCGATGCAATGGCATTCCTTCATGCCAGTTTAGATATGGTGAACCATTACGCGTTAGAGGTACTTCAGGTATTGATCTTGCAAGTGTACGTAACTTTCCAGTCAATCCTTCAACTGGTACTTTCATAATAGTCCAACTATCTCCTCTAACCCCTTTGAGTCTAAATGCATAGAGGGGCAATAGACCACACTTCTCTCCAGTTGTTTTGAGTGCATCGTATTGCAATTTCGTTCGTCCTGAGAGATATATCTTATCGGTTTTCGATGATTTCACTTCAATTGGAAAGCACATATCTCCTCTAAGTGCTAGAATGTCTCCAGTTCCTTCACTACCACTCCCGGGCGCTCTTACTACGAGAAAAGGTCGCTGACAAACCTGCAATGCCCTAGCTCTTTCCACCTCACTACATGAGCGGGTAATTGCATCAACTCCCTTCTTTTCTCCAGCCAGAACGGAGCGTAATTCCCGCTCATATACGCTGCTCATATGTGTAGCCCATTCTCAAGGTTCTTGACGACATCGCTTAGTACAGACTCTCGGTGTTGTATTTTGCTAGTTATTGCAAAGTCCGATAGAATATTCAATTTCTATAACAAATCAATAGATATTCAGATGAATCTAGAGTAACCATTGAAGACGTAGTGCAAATCTGCCCAATTGTGTCAGAGGTTGCTGTCAGGACAGAGGACTTCCGATTAGCATACAGATTATTCGCTAGACTAAGGTCTTCAGGACTAGAATTCATGCAAATTGACACCTCTAATCCAATCCCGTTCGGAGTGAATTATTGGATTGGTTCCCATGCTGAAGTAGGTCTTGCAAATGACACTCGTGGTATTGGGTGTGATATTGGAGAAATAGATGCCGTTATTGGTTCAATAATTCATAGAATGTCTGCTGGAGAAAAGGTACAACGCATCTGCTTTGGAATCGATCCGGGTCCTCGTCCAGGACTAGCTTGGTTAGCAGATGGTCGTCCAGTAGGTTCTATGCAATTGGAATCAGTTGATGCCGTGGTAGATCGAATTTCTGATATTTTGAGAGATTTAACTCCAGCAGAGTCTGTAGTTCGAATAGGTGATGGTGTGCGCACAATATCTTCTCGTATTGCGAATGTTTGCTTAGCACGCGGTCTTTCTGTACAATTCGTTGATGAACGCTCTACTTCAACTGGCTCGCGCCATGACCATATTTCATCAGCGAGACTTATTTGTTCACTAGAGGGTGTTCCAGTTACTCAGAGGTTGCAAGTAATTCCGTCGAAGGGGGAAGTACGTGAGATTCAGCGCAGGAGTCGCAGAATATCTGAGGGGCGACTAACTATTCCATCGAATTTAGCGAGATCCGTTGCCGTTGGCAGACTTACACTAAATGAGGCTGTTGAGTCACACCTAGGTAGTATCAATCGCTGATTTTCATTTACGGATACTTGCCTTTTCTAAAGGCTCGAGTACGATCTATGCCAGGGAATCTGTCCTCAGATTCTCTGTATACAGTTTTCATATTGTTTAGGAACTGATTGTCATCTGTAACGATGAGAACCATATCCGTTCCTGGGTCCTCTCCTTCATCCATCCAAGCCAGAACAATTTCCATTGTCATACGTGCACCTTCACGATGAGGATATGCAAAAATATCCATACAGATAGGCGGCATAACCAAAGTTTCACGCTTCTTTACACCATCTATTTGCTCAAACATGGCTACATAAGATTGCTTCAGAAGGTCGCGACGGAAGTTGTCTTGGTTTGGTCTGCGGCAATCTGGACCTACTACATGGACTAGATTTTCAAATGGTAAATTGAATCCAGGAGTTGTTACAGCTTCTCCTACCCCACAGGGTTGTAGATTTGTCTTTCTTCTTTCAACAGCAATTTGGTGACAAAACTCACGTAACTCTTCACCTGCTTTCTGATGGATTTTTTCATCTAATCCTTCTCTACCTGCGAGACGATTATTTGCAGTAGTTACCAATAAGTCACCATCGACACGAAGGATATTACCAAACAGGACTCTAACCTGTCCATATTTACACTCTCGGACTATAACTGTCTCGGCCATACAGGTATGAGAAGAGGCCACCTGATATTACCCCATCGTCGGCATATTCTCCTGATTTGATACCGGCGAAGGCTTATTCGGTCAACACCTCTAGGATGTGCGATGTCAGTCGGTTACGTTCTTGTCAATGTCGAGCCAGGCTCAGAATTCTCAGTTTTTAATGAGGTATCCAACTTACCCTTCGTTGTTGACTCAAATTTACTCTTTGGAGACCACGATTTGATTCTAAAAATCGAGGCCTCGAATATGGGAGAGATAGCTCGTTTAGTAGTTGACTCAATTCGTTCAATCAATGGAGTAATCAATACGAAGACACTTGCTTGTGCCGAATTATGAGTTAATTTTGTCCATTTTTCTGGGTGCTGGAAATCCCTAAAAGGTGCCCTCAGCGGCGCAGTGAGTCGTTTATCAGCCTCAAACTTCATAATCTCCCTGAGTGGCCCACCCTGTGGAGGTGGATAATTCAATGTCTGGCAAGAAATACTTCGTTTTGATGGAGGGTGACAAGGACACTGCTCAGGTTTTCGTGAGTAAGCAGCCCCGTGGCGCTGCTCTGAAGGCAGCAACGCGTGGTCATACTGACATTTGTCTGCGCGAGCGCGGTACAAACAAAGTACATTGCTTCACAGGCTCAACAGCAATGGTTCCCAAGCCCGCTAATGGGCCTGCGTGGCTACCTGACAAGATCAAGAAGGCCAACGTGAAGAAGACCGGTATCAAGCACCTCTGAACTTTCAGGGTGCACCGTTTTTCTTTTGCAAGCGCTGATCTACGTAACCCCGCCTGGGATAAGCCTAGGCGGGGGTAATATCTCCTTCTCGTTTCTGTAATGACCATTCGGTCATCGGAGCCCTATTTTCTTCGCAATCATTGCTAGAGGGTCGTAATATTCTGTTACAACCCTCTCTTTTAATGGAATAATTGCATTATCTGTAATGCTTATTCCAGCCGGACAAACCTCTGTGCAACATCGGGTAATATTGCAATATCCAATTCCAAAATCTTCCTTAATTTCTGGAATTCGATTTTTTGTATCGAGAGGGTGCATTTCCAATCCTGCTAATCTAACGAAAAATCTTGGTCCGGCAAACTCGTCGAACATCTGATGCTCTCTCAGTACGTGGCAGGTATTGACACATAGCATACACTCAATACATCCACGGAATTCCTGAATGCGATCGGCTTCTTCTTGTTTGAAATTCCAATCTAATTCCTCAGGTCCATTTACTGGAACCATTTTCTTGTTCATCTCGTAGGCCCAAGATGTATCGGTCACAAGATCCTTGGTAAGTGCGAATGCTTGCATAGGTTTGACCAAAACGGGTTGACCTTC
>DUIL01000166.1 GCA_013330385.1 Candidatus Thalassarchaeaceae archaeon | reverse complement strand
CCACAGCATCCACCACCCAGTCCCATTAAACCGTCGATTGGGATTGTTTCTTCACGAATCTTGACGTCGACTAGTTGACCTTCATTTTCAGTAAATTCGACTTCGTAATCACCAGACACGTCGACATTAATATCACCAACATAATCGTACCCAGGTAGGTCGTAAAAATCACAATCTCCCCAATCTTCACAGGATGTGAAATAACCATTCCCAGAAACATACACATCTACTTCATAACCTTCTTCAACAAATACATAATATATAGAAAGCACATTTAATTTCCCATTAAATGTGGTATCAGTATCTCCAGTCCAATAATCATCACCAGATGAATTAGGATCAAAATCCTCTATTGCATCACCGAATGAGGCCCCCCCTATTACAAGAGCTGCTGTGCTAATCAAAAATAGAACGCCGCCTACACCCAAGGTGGCCTTAGTCATTACATGCATATTCAAGAGGGGACAGGGGCTAGCCTTCAATCTTTAGTCGGCATCGAAATCATCATCTAACTCTCTAGAGTCAAAAGTAGACCAAGATTCAATCATCTCAAGATCTCTCTTAATCGCTTCATTACGCTGCTTTTGTATACCCATACCACCAATTGTTAGGATTACTAATAGTGCGATAAAGTAAGGAAGGCCACTACCTGAAATCCACGTGAAAAGATTGGTATTCTCAGGTTTGACAATTTCAACATTCTGAATCTGTGCAGGACTCACTAAACTGCCATCAATAGCCCATACCTCGACGCGAACTGAATTTCCTTCAGATACTAACCATGTACCAATATAGGTCCAAATCCCATCTCCTGCGACTTCGTCTCCATCCATTCCATTATCATAGAATTGTAAACTCATCAACTCACCGCCAGCCATCATCTCACCAATAACAGACTGTGCGGTACCATCTGGGTCGTCAAGAGCCACAGTCAGTCTCATCATAGTTGGTTCATCGGCATTTATTGAGTTCGGTGTGATTTGTAAATTTGAAAGGGAAGGCGAAGAGGAGCCAATTGTTAGATTAACAGAGGTTGTTGAGGAAGCGCCTCGCGAATCTTTGATTAGAAGATTAATTTTTACACTACCTGGAGGAAAGGTGACTTCGAGAACTGACTTGTCGCCAAGCATGGTTCCATCACCTGTAGTCCATTGATAGAGTACGATATCATCATCATAGTCATATGATTGAGAACCATCGAGAGTTAATTCAGTTCCAGGAGGTATATATTGACCATCTAGTAATCCACTAATTACAGCTACAGGACCTGTTTTCATCACATACAACATCTGAGTATGGGTAATCACACGATTTGTAGAATCACGCAGTTCAAAGGTTAACTCATGCTCACCTGCTGGAAGATAATCGTTGTACCAGTATTCATTTGTCTTGGCTTCAAGGATTGGCTCAAGCATTAGATTTGATGTCACAGTTACAGTGAAATCATCTCCGTCAGGATCGAATGAGCGACGGAAATCGAAAAGGACTGGAGCATTGGAAAATACTTCTGCGTCAGGGACTGGAGAATCTAGAATCAATACAGGAGCTGCTTCTTCTACTCGTATCACTATAGAATTAGAACTGGATTCCCCTGAACCATCATCAACTGTTACAGTAATGGTATGATATCCCTTCGGCAATCTAGAATCAACGATCCAACCGTTAGCAAATGGGTCTACCAATCTATCACTTTCCCATATCACACTAACCAAGTCATTACTTGATTCCGTAGTAGGATTACAGATGAAGCCTGAACCATTATCTGGCAAATCCAAACAAGAAAGATCCCAGTCTCCAGAACCAGTAGCATCGAATCTAATCAATGTGCCAGAATCGGTTAATGTTTGATCTAATGGATTGGCAATGACCGCGAAGGGAGCGGAGTTGTTGACATGGACGAGGGTTTGGATGGAATTCCAATTGGTAGCGTGGCCTGAACGATCGTCACTAACATACATCGTAATCGTATGGATTCCTTTACTCAACCACCCCTGCCATTGAATAATATCATCAGGAGTTACACTTGATACCAACATTCCATCTAGGTCGCTCCAAAATTCAAACCGTACTTCATCTCCTTCCGGGTCAGTTACCATAGTGCCGTCTAGAGTAACTAACGAAGAAGATTCTTCACCTGCTCTTAGTACATCGAATTCGGCATCAGGAATTTCATTGAATAGCCTAACATTAAAACTCCAAGTTACATCTGGATTGTTTCCATCAGAAAGATGCACTGTAATGGAGAAGTCCGTTGGAGCACCGGGGAAGTTGATATCAAATATCATCGGGCACCCTTGATCTGTCGGTGTTGAAAAACCATAATTTGTTACGACCCAGCAAGTCAAGGGGTCATTCTCTGGGTCGCTACTGCCATCTAGTGAGATAGTTGCATTGGCAGTGCGACCAAGATGCATAATTCCCCATGACGAGATTCCTGGTGAAGTTGATACGGATAATGAGGGTGGTTGATTGAATAAGACAATTGTTCGAGTTTCATTGACACAATGGGTACCATCACACACCTCCAAGGTAATCTCCTGTTCTCCATCAGAAAGGCAACCATCATTAGAAAAAGGTGGATTATTTGTCATCAGGTAAGATTTGTTACCTTCCACACCCAAACCTTGCATACAAGACTGGTACAAATCTCCATCAACATTACTTGTCCATGAATAAGTTAGGGGGTCATCATCAAGATCCCATGACTCGTTTGCATTGAAAATCACAGCAGAACCACTTGGATATTCAGCATCCGCTTCTGGTGAATCCCAAATAATGAAAGGTGGTTGGTTAGTTAACTCAAGTCGGCAATAAACGGTCAAGTCATTACTTAGTATTGCTACTACTGAGTCATTGTGAACACCATCATAATCACACCCCACATTGACTTGGTTCTCAGAAGACCAGCCTTGGGAGGGAAGCCAACGGGCTCCAATGTAAGGGCCAAATGTGTCGAAACCAGAATATGGAAGTGTGTAATTATCTGAAGACTCAAAGGCATCGAAGGAAAGATTGACCTGAGCAAATGGGATATGACGAGATATCTGATTTATTGCATGGACGTCAACGAACCACATTATATCGACAATATTGTCTATTGAGGAATAACTTGGAGTGCTAATTGAATTGGAAGAAATCCAACGTAAGTGACTATCTTCGATTAGGTGGAATGAAGACTCAGAGCCATTACTAGGGATAAATCCAGAGTCAGTGAAATTGACAAAACTAGATTCGATTGAGGGTTTTGAGCCATTGCCACACGAAAGCCCAATGTTGTCGCCTATCAATTCATGATGATCTATAATATCGAAACACGTACCACCACTTCCCGAAATAATGCTGTTATAGATACTCGAAGTCAGTGAGTCACCTGCTTTCCAATAGACGCCTCCATTATCTCCCGATAAGTCCAGTCCGGAAATGAAGGCATTCGTATCTGTCATCTCTACTGCGTACCCACTTGAGTTTAAGTCGACTCGTAAATCATCCATTATCACGTGACCATCACGAGCAAGGCCACTATTGTCAATATCCAATCCCGGGCCACTCAAAGGGTCATGAATTTCAACCGAAATTAATTGCAAATCAATGCTATTTCGAACAATTACACCATGCTGGTCAGAGTTAGAAATACAAGTAAAGCAAGAGACATTCTTTCCCCCACTCATGATATCATTTGCCTCATTGAAATATATCCCAGACCCGAGTAAAGGAGATGTTGCTCCAATTCCATTACCTGAAGTAAGAACAAATTCTAACTCCACATTGCTTGAGTCACGTACCGAAACTCCGTGCCCAGAATTATCGCGACTTCGAAGAATAGTGATAGCAGGGTGAAATTCGCGGAAGTCGGCACCATTACCTGAGTTATTTGCGATGTACCAATCATGACCCATCACACCTCCTTTCCACAATAGAGCTCCAATTCCACTAGAGTTGGTTACTATGAGGTCGTTCACGACAGGAGCCCAGTTGACACTACGCATGAATAGGCCAGCGCGGTCATTTATTGGTGCAGTCAAGGATGATTTACCATTATTATCTAGAGTTAAACCATTGATTATAGTTGAAGAACCGATTAGATAAGCCTTGAATCCAACTACAGGATTGTCTTCGATTAGGGCATTGTCAAGAACAACACCGCTAGTATTCAACTCAAAGGCCGCAAACCCAAGACCTGGTGTTTTTGCATCTGGACCTCCAGTTCCCCTAATCTCTAAATCCTCAAAAATGGCATTTGCAGGGATATTCAAATACATACTGTGATTGTACTGTTCGACCATCACTCCTCGATACATGCTATTCTCAACAACTGCTCTATGGAATGTTGGACGAGTCTGCCAACCTTCTGTGATGTGCCGAACAAATATACCATTGTCACACCTCTGAACGTTAACATCGGTGATTAGAGGTATAGAGTCCTCAACCCAAATACCAGCGGCTACCGAAAGCGTAGCACCAGATACATTAGAAATCTCAAGATTAGATACCAAACCTCCAGAATTACCCCAATAGTTCACGGCTCGTGTAATTAGACCATTAGCAACCATACCATCGACAATCGGGGCTGAATATGCTCCAACTGATAGGCCTACACCATATCTCCAACCAGTTGAAAACCCGTGTACGTCTTGACCGCCACCATTGATAGTTAGATTATAGATTCGTGCAGTTGCACCATCGAATAAATCCACTGCAACTAGATCTGCATTGTTTACAATAACATCTGTCAATACAGGATTGCTACCATACACTGTGATTCCGTATTCGGAATCATTGATTGTAATATTCTCAATAGATGAACCTAATCCCTGACTTGATTGATTGAAGACTATCCCATCGTGTTTCCCAATAATCGATTCCAATAGAACAGGATTGGAATTAGTACCCTGTATAGTAATTCGGCCATCTACTGTGATATCCTCGTCTGAGCCCAACTGAATTGTTGTACCCGCCTGAACAACAAGTATGTCCTGAGCACCTACAATATATCCGTCAGGTAAAGTCACAGTTCCAGACCAAACAGTAGTAGAACGCATTGATGAGGCATTAGCAGCAAGTGGTACTGCAATTGAAGTTAGCATCAATAAAACCAGAGCTATGGCAAGGGGGAACCTTGCCTTCCGCCTCCAGTTCATAACGGGCGGCTCACTCCTTCCGTTGTATTATTTCCCCTCTATTGGGTGAATCGGATTCTATGATAGTAGGTGTCATAAACAGGCAATAAGGCGGGACTGAATAGAGGACTTTGGAATGAGTACTGCTTTCGTTCTTATCAAGACAAAACCAATGATGGAAGCAGAGGTATACAGAGCACTTCTGTCAATAGATAACGTTGTTGAAACACATGTTGTCTATGGTGAATATGACCTTGCAGCCCGAATCGATTTTAGTGATGAAAAGGAGATGGCAAAGGTCCTCATGGGTGAATTCAGAAAGATCCCCGGAGTTGAGCAAACCGAGACACTAATCGCTGTGGAGGTCTAATTATGGCTGTCGGATTTGTTCTAATTACTACCGAGCCTGGGAAAGAAGTTGCTGTGCGAGATGCAGTTTCTCAATTCGATTGTGTAACGGGACAATGGATTGTATTTGGTATCCACGATCTTTTCGTGAAGGTTGAGGCTGAGGATGAAGCGGAACTAACTCGATGCATTGTCAAAGAAGTTCGTTCAGTTTCTGGAATTGCCGAAACTCGCACTCTAATTGGTACTGAAATCTGACTGTTTTCATAGTGATTGAGTCAATCTAATCAGAAGTTCTGCCGCGGCATTGCTGCATTCGGCTGTTTTGAAGCGACTAATTGCCTCTCGCCAATGGGAGAGTCTCATACTCGGCTCAAGCATGCCGCGCCAATACCAATACTGTGCGATTAAACGTCGATGCGATGCAACATCTGAACGAAGTGATTCGGCACTGAGATTCGCATGCTCTGATACTAACCAATCAGGATAATCGGGATATGTAGCTTCAAGAGTTGCGTGAATTGCTCGAACTTTTGCTGGACCATTGTCTTCGTCGGTGATGAATACTTGAGCCGCCTCTATTGCACCCAATGATTCAGTTGCGAGTCGTGTTCTAAGATCAATCAAAGCAAGTCTAGGGTGACCCTCACTTAGTACTGTAGCAAGGGCTGAGCGAGTATTTACAGCCAACTCTACATTTCCTTTCTCTATTGCCACAGCATGACGTAGCAAGTTGAGAGCCAAAGATGCTGCTGATTTATCTGAATCGGGAAGTCGTGAAATATCTATTCCATCTATTTCAGCCGTTGAGATAATTGTCAACGTGCCGGGTAAACGGTCATCATGATTTCTCACCAAGGTGGAAATCTGATGTCTTACTAAATCAGCAGGAGGAAGGTCTTCTAAAGCTTGTAATTCAAGTTCCGAAGCCAGATTTGAATCACCTTTCAATCGCGCTATTCGAGCTTGTCGGATAATACTCTGTGGACTCGGTGATACTTCCTTGATGTGATTCTCAGCAATCGAGGTATCACCCCTTTCTAATGCGAGGTCAACTGCTGCTAGTCGAATAGACTCGTCATCGCTAACTACGACCGCGTCTTCCATCAAAACTGCGGCCGCAGCATTATCTTCTTTGGCCACCATCGAAATACTTTGTAGAAGCCACTTAATATCTGGCTCTTCACCTGATTTAATTCGATGATGTGCCTCTATTCGGCGAGCTCTAGAACCCTCTCTTTCAGACCAGAATTCAGCAACACGGGAGTGGATTGAACGAATTTCATTTTCATTCAAAGATGCCCTACGAACATTACGAATTAGATGGTGGGGTTCGACGAGACTCTCGGCCCAACGCAATACAGCGGCATCATCTAGTTCAGCAGTTCCTGAATCATCTGAAAGTTCAGATATCTCAATTGGTATTGGAGCTAAACTCAATTCATCTAGAGTACTAGTTCCCTCTCCGCTTAAGCGACGAATTACTGTCTGTTCAACATAATCCTGAACCTCTTGTCCTTCACCCGGTGCCTCATCTTCAGGAGACCACAGACGAAGGGCTAAGGGGTGCCCTCCAAATGCATCAGCAACCTGCTTTGCTAATTCTAACTCGGTATTCTCAGGAAGTAATTCGATAGCATCTTGAATATCTAATCCCTCAATACGGATTTCTTCAAATCCGGATATTTCAGTAAAGGGACTTGGTGCACGAACGGCAATAAGTACTGTAGCACCAATTTCAGTACAAGAACTGAGAATTTTTGAAATGGATTCTAGATGACGTGGGCTCAATTCCTGTACTTCATCCAGAACAATGAGGGTCTTCTTTCCAGAGGCTGCCAATGCAATAGCAGTTGGATCAGAAGGAGAGTCACCATCCATCCACATTCTACCAATACTTTGCGCGTCAGCATCAGCATGACAAGTTGACCACCTAACTCTCCAACCTTTCTCTAACAACTTTCCAGCAATTGAACGAGCAAGACTGGTTTTACCAATACCGGGCAATCCACTTAGGTGAATTCGTGAGCCCGAAGATAATGATTCAGCAATAGAAATCGCAACTTCTTCTCTTCCATGAAGATGTATTGAATCTGGTATAGGTCCAACCACTCGTCCAAAATCCTCAGATTTGTGTTCCTCCTTAGACAATGATTCAGCTCTTTCCCGCCCTATTGAGGTTAGATGAACAACAGTACGGCGGCGTGAGCCCCCTCCAATTACATGGGCTGAACGAGTAGAAATCAAACCAGATGATTCCAACTCCTTGAGAGGTGAATGTATTGCTGAACGTACTAGCCCTAAATGTTCTGCTAAACCTGGTAGAGACAAACTTCGAGGTACATCCCAAGAAGTCTCCATTTCGGCACCAAACTCTGCCAATCGGAGCAGAAGTCGGACCTGGGTCTCGCTCAGCATGTTGGGTGAGCGAGGCCATCAGTTCATGGGCGTTGACCTCTACCGATTCACCCCCATGCCAGTGAATCAGGCCTTACTCGACCTACCGAACAAGCCCGGAGTCTATCTCTTCCGACGTTCAGATGGTAGGGTCCAGTACGTCGGAAAGGCGACTAATCTTCATAATCGTGTTAAATCCTATTTCGCCAAAAATCCTGATAGAGACAAAATTCCAGAACTTGTGGCTAGCTCTGATGATGTCGAATTCATAGTAACGCAGTCTCCGTCCGAAGCATTAATTCTCGAGAGGCAACTAATTCGTAAACACAAACCTCGCTACAATTCTATGTTAATGGATGACAAATCTTACCCTTTCATCGCTTTTACTGACCACGAATTTCCTCGAGTACTATACACAAGACATCCCCCAAAGGGAGCCCACCTTTGGGGACCCTTTCCAGACGCTAGTGCTGCTAAACAAGTGATAAAATTACTACGAAGACAATTTGGAATTAGAGACTGCCCTGAATTATTACCAAAAGGGTGTCTTGCTATGCATATCGGCTTATGTACAGCTCCTTGTGTCCAGCCTAAGGGATACAATGAACAGGTTCGTGCAGCAGAAAGTGTCCTCAACGGAGATGCAAGTGTACTAATTGAGGCACTACAGGAGGAAATGGATGCTGCTTCTGAAGATTTAGATTACGA